>DASYPG010000622.1:0-44443 GCA_036006885.1 Burkholderiales bacterium
CCCCGCCGATCGGGCTGACGCTGGAGTACGCGGTCGAGTTCATCGGCGACGACGAGCTGGTCGAGATCACGCCGAAGTCGATCCGCCTGCGCAAGCGCCACCTGAGGGAACACGAGCGCCGGCGGGCCGATCGCGCCGCCGCTTAGGGCCTATTCCTGCGCCAGCAGGGTGGTCACGTAGTTCAGCGCCTCGCGCGCGCTGTGCGTGTCGTAGCCGTACTCGTCGACCAGCCGCTTCTCGACCACCGAGATCTTCTGCCGCGTCTCGTCGTCGGGCCGCGCGCTCGAGGACACCAGGCGCAGCACGTCGCGTCGCTGCTCGAACAGGTACTGCTTCACCGCGTCGTGCAACAGCGCGTGGCTGGCGAGGGTGAAGTTCTCGCCTCGCTTGTAGGTGCCCATCGCTTTCCTCACCACCTCCTGGCGGAAGGAGAGCTTGCCCGAATCCGAGACCTTGATCTTCTCCTCGACGTTGCGGAGAAACCGCTCGTCGGGCTTCCTCTCCTCGTTGGTGATCGGGTCCTTGACGGAGCGGTTGTCTAGCGTGGCCTCCACCTCGTCGAGGTACTTGTCGAGCAGCTGCTGGGCTTCCTGCTCGAAGGACACGAAGAGGGCCTTGTGCACGTCCTCCTTGACCCAGCGGTTGTAGAAGTCCTTGCGCACCGTGACCAGGAAATCGACCAGGCGCGTCTTGCGCTTCGCGTCCATGCGCGCATCAGACTCGATCGCGTCCTTGAGCGCGATCAGCACCTCCATGCTGGTCAGGCTCTTCGCGCTCGACTGGATGATGGCGTTGGAAAGCGCGTTGATCACGAAGCGCGGTGATACGCCGGCGAGGCCCTCGTCGGGCGCGTGGGCGCGGATCTTTTCCAGCTCGCCGCGCGCGACGCCCTCGACCTCCTCGCCGGCGTAGAGCCGTGCCTTGGTGCTGAGTCCCGGCCCCTTCTCCTGGCCGTCCTGGAGGCGTGACAGGATCGCGAACACCGCGGCGACGTGCAATGCATGCGGATCGAGGTGCACCTCGCGGAACGCCTGCGTCGAGGAGGTGAGCTTCCTGTAGATGCGCGCCTCGTCCTTGTACGAAAGCGTATAGGGCACCTGGATGATCACCATCCGGTCGAGCAGCGCCTCGTTCTCAGGCTCCTGCAGGAACTTCCTGAACTCTGCGAGGTTGGTGTGCGCGATGATGGTTTCGTCGAGATAGATGAGCGGGAAACGCGAGACCTTGACGTTCTTTTCCTGCGTCAGGGTGAGCAGCAGGTACAGGAACTCGCGCTTCACCTTGAGGATCTCGATCATCTCCAGCAGCCCGCGGCTCGCGGCGTACACCGCGCCCGACCAGGACCAGGCGCGCGGATCGCCTTCGTCGCCGAACTCCGAGACCTTCGACAGATCGACCGAGCCGACCAGGTCGGCGATGTCCGCGGTGGTCGGGTCGTGCGGGGCGTAAGTGCCGACGCCGACCCGGCCGGCTTCGGAGATGAAGATCCGCTCCACCTGCATCTGCATGAAGTCGCCGGAGAATTCGCGCGCCAGGCGGGTCGCGCACAGCGGGCAGAGCTCGCCATGGATCTCGACGCCGTAGGTCTGGCGGAACTGCGAGCGCAGCGTATGCGGCACCAGGTGCAGCGGCGATTCGTGCACCGGGCAGCCCTGCACCGCGTAGAGCGCGCCGGGCTCGGTGTGGCTGTATTCCTCGAGGCCGCGCTTGACCAGGATCACCAGGCTGGACTTGCCGCCCGAGGGCGGACCGAGCAGGAGCAGCAGCCGTCTGCCGACCTCGCTTCCGGCGCTCGCCGCCTTGAAATAGTCGACCAGCCGGTCGAGGGTCTCCTCGATGCCGTAGAGCTCGTCCTCGAAGACCCGGCAATGCAGCTGCCCTGTGTCGTCGGCGAGGCCCTCGCTGCGGAACATGTCCCAGACGTACTGGTGACTCGAGCGGACGATGCCCGCCGGATTCTTCGGGAAAATCGACTCCAGGAAGGCGCCGAACGTGCCGGACCAGGGCGCCGCGCGATGATCCTTGCTGAAAGTGTCCAGCGACTTCAGGAAGTTCGCGTGCCGCTCATCACCAGCCACGCCGGTGAGGTTTTTCATGCCTTGCCTCCTGGAGACGGTATTCGCGCCTCCTCCCCGCTGCGGACTCGCTGCGGACTATTAGACGCCTTTTTTTAACACCTCGCGAGCAGCGCGTTCGCCGCTGCGCAGCGCACCCGCCACGGTCCCGGCTTCCTCGGCATCGGTGGCCTCGCCGGCGAAATAAAGCGTGTCTTCGAGCGCCTCGGCGAGGCGCTCGCGGGCGCCTTCGCCGCCGACGCGCACGTAGCTGTATCCGCCGCGCGCATAGGGGTCGTCGTGCCAGTCCTGGACCAGCGCGGCCCCCAGCTCATCCTTGAGCTTTCCATTTCGGAAAACCATTCCTACGGTTCGAAGCGCCGCGGCCAGCAGCGCGTCCCTCGACGAGCCGGTGAGGCGCGCCGCTTTCGGGCCTCCGGCCCAGGCGGTCAGGAGCGGCGCGCGCATCGGCAGGGGGGTCCAGAAGGTCGGGAATGGCGCTTCCGGGACATGAAAGAACGCGACCTCGGGAGCGCGCGCTTCCCAGAAGCGTGTGTGGAAGCGCATCGCCACCCGGATCACCGGCCCTGAAGCGAGCTTGCTCAGGGCCGATCGCTTGGTTTTCAGAGGAGGGGAAAAACGAACCAGGCCGGATTGCAGCACGCCCAAAGGAAGCGTTACGACGGCGCGCCGCGCCCGGAACGCAAAGGCCGGTCCCTTTACCACCACCCCGCCGCGCTTCCACTCCAATGTTCTGACGGGCGAGTCCAGGCGCAGGCGCGCGCCGCGCGCCACGACCGACTGCGCGAGCCAATCGATGAGCGTTCCGTACCCGCCCTGGGGCCGCGGCTGCGAAGCGCCGAGCGAGCCGCCCGCGCCCCATTCCTCGAGGATCGAGCGGGCGCTGACGCGCGCCGGGTCGGCCGCATCGAAGCCCTGGACCATCATGCGCGCGAAGGTTTTGGTCTTCCGGCTGACCCGGGTGCGGGCGAGAAGCGCGGCGAACGAGATGTCGCGCTCCAGCCGCGGGGCATGCCGGACCGCGCGTTGCGCCTCGGCGAAGGCGTTCATGCGGCGCAGGCGGCCCCGCTCGTGGTAGCGCTGCTCGCGCGTCGAGTCGACCGCCGCGATGCCGGCCTCAGCCAGGAACGCCTGCGTGGACGCCGCCTCGCCGTGGATGAACTCGGCGCCGAGCTCGACCGGAATGTCCAGTCCGGGCAGGCGGCGCGTCCAGCAGCGCCCGCCGACCCGCTCTCGTGCCTCAAGGACCAGCACCGAGCGGCCGGCGCGCGCCAGCTCGCTGGCTGCCGCGAGCCCGGCCGCGCCCGCGCCGACGACGATTACGTCAAGCCGTGTTTCAGGCTTCGTCCTATTCCACCTTGACGTTGGCGTCGGCGACGACCTTGCGCCACATGCCGATTTCCTTCCGGATTTGCGCGCCGAATTGCGCCGCGCTGCCGCCCGCAGGCGCGACGCCGTCAGTCTGCAGCTGCGCGGCCGTTTCCTGGAGGCCGAGCACCTTGGTCACGTCGCGGTTGATGCGCTCGACGATCGGCCCGGGAAGCCCTTTGGGACCGATCAATCCGTGCCACAGGACGACCTCGTAGCCCGGGACGCCGGATTCCGCGACCGTCGGCACATTCGGCAGCGCGGGAATGCGCTTCGCCGTCGTGACTGCCAGCGCGCGCAGCTTGCCCGACTGCACATGCGGCATCGCGGTCGCGGTGCTGCTGAAGAACACATCGGTCTGGCCGCCGATCGTGTCGGTGAGCGCGGGCCCGGTCCCCTTGTAGGGGATGTGGTTCATCTTGACGCCGGCCAGGGTGTCGAAGAGCTCGGTCGCGAGATGAATCACGCTCCCCTGCCCGGACGAAGCGAAGTTGATCTGCCCGGGCTTGGACTTGGCGAGCGCGACGAGCTCCTTGATGTTGTTCGCGGCGAGCGAGGGTCGGACGACGACGAGGAGCGGCCCCTGCGAGATCTGGATGATCGGCGTGATGTCGCCTACCGGGTCGAAGTGGAGCTTGTAGACGCTCGGATTGACCGTGTAGCTGGAAGCGATCAGCGTCAGCGCGTAGCCGTCGGGCGGCGACTTGACTCCCTGCTCGATGCCGAGCACGCCGCCCGCGCCAGGCTTGTTCTCCACGATCACCTGCTTACCGAAGCTTCCGGTAAGCCGCTGCGCGATGAAGCGCGCGATGAAGTCCGAGCCGCCACCGGGCGCGAAAGGCACGATGATGCGCACCGGCTTCGTCGGATAGTCTTGAGCGCTCGAAGCGAAGGCAAGCGTCGCGGCGAGCGCGAGGGCGAATGCGCGGAGAGCGTTCTTCATCGCGAGTTCTCCAAAACGATGCTCCAAAGCGGCATGAAACGAACTAGCCCGGCCGGGTCGCGTTCCAGGCTCCGCTCGCCGACGTGCCGTCGATGCGCTTGCCGTTGACAGTGCCCTTGTAATCCACGCCGCCGGCGCGGAACGTGATCTCGTTGCCGCGGAGCTTCCCGTCCTGCAGCGGCACGGTCTTGCCTCCCGAGCTCAGCGTGCCCGACACTTTCTGGAACTCCTGCTTGAGCGCGAGCTCGCCCTGGGGGAGCTTCCACGCCCCGTCCACCTTGGCCGGGACGATCCACAGGTACGCGGTGCACCAGGAGCTGCAGCCCTCGCCGACCGTGGCGGTCTCGTCGGCGTTCCATTCGCCCATCGTGAAGCTGTTCGACACCACGCGGGTGCCGGGCTTCATGCCGAGGATTTTCGGCCGCAGCTTGATGTTGATGTCAGGGAGGAGAAACATGGTGATGACGCTCGCCTGCGAGAAGTCGCTCTTGAAAAGGTCAGCCTGCTGAAAGCTTGCCTTTCCGTTCATGCCCTCCTTCGCGGCGTTGCGCTTGGAGAGCTCCACCATGTCGGGGTTGTATTCGATGCCGAGGGCCCGCGCGCCGCGCTTCGCAGCGGTGATCACGGTGCGGCCGTCGCCGGAGCCGAGATCGATCACGTAGTCGTTCGGCGTCACTTTCGCCATGTCGAGCATCTTGTCGACCAGCGCCTGCGGCGTGGGCACCCAGACCACGTCCTTGCCGGACTGGCCGACGTGGGGCTCGAAGCTCGTGCCGGACTGGGTCTGCGTCTGCGCCATGGAGCACGCGCTTGCGACGATGATGAGCGATGCGAGCGCGGCGTCTCGCACGTACCTGAATGCGGTCATTCGTTTCTCCTGAAGGGGAAGGGGCCGTAGGGGGATGGTAAGAAGGAAAAACTGTAACGCAAAATCGAGCGTCTTGAAGCCTCGGCGGCCGGCGCGGCGCCATTTTTGGGCGATAATCCGCCCCCTTGAACCGTTAGAGCACCCAGGTTTGATGATCAGGATCGACAACCTCGTGAAGTCCTTCGGGGCGAAACGGGCGGTCGACGGCATCTCGTTCACCGTCGAGCGCGGCGAGGTGCTCGGCTTCCTCGGCCCCAACGGGGCCGGCAAGTCGACCACCATGAGGATGATCACCGGCTTCATGCCCCCGACCGAGGGCAAGGTCGCCGTCGGCGGCTTCGATGTCGCCGAATCCCCTCTGGAGGCGAAGCGCCTCATCGGCTACCTGCCTGAGAACGCCGCGGCCTACCCCGACATGACGGTGGAGGGCTTCCTCAGCTTCGCCGCCGAGCTGCGCGGGCTCTCGAGGAGCGCCCGCAGGAAGGCGCTGCACCGCGTGATCGAGCGCTGCTTCCTCGACTCGGTCCTGCACCAGTCGATCGATACCCTGTCGAAGGGCTACCGGCACCGCACCTGCCTCGCGCAGGCGCTGATCCACGATCCGGACGTGCTCATTATGGACGAGCCCACCGACGGGCTCGACCCCAACCAGAAGCACGAGGTGCGCAACCTCATCCGCGAGCTCGGCCGCAACAACAAGGCGATCGTGTTCTCCACCCACATCCTGGAAGAGGTCGACGCCGCGTGCACGCGGGCGATCATCATCGACCGCGGCAGGATCGTCGCCAACGGCACCCCGGAGGAGCTGCGCGCCATGTCCGAGCTTGCCGGCGCCGTCACGCTGCAGGCGCGCGGCGCGAGCGCCGAGCGCCTGGCGGAGCTCGGCCGGGTGGAGAAACTCAACGGCGCCTTCCGCATCTATCCGAAGGACAAGTCGAGGGCGGCGCAGCTCGCCCAGGAAGTGGTCGAGATGGTGAATCTCCACGGCTGGAAGGTGGAGGGCATGTTCAGCGAGCGCGGCGAGCTCGACGAGGTGTTTCGACGCATCACGCTTCCCGACACGGTGAAGAAATGAGAGTCGTCTTCACGATCGTGAAACGCGAGCTGGCGAGCTACTTCAGCTCGCCGGTGGCCTACGTCTTTCTGGTGATCTTCCTGCTCCTCACCGGCTTCTTCACCTTCACCGCCGGCAACTTCTTCGAGCGCGGCGAGG
The DNA here is from genome assembly GCA_036006885.1 of Burkholderiales bacterium. Classification (GTDB taxonomy): domain Bacteria; phylum Pseudomonadota; class Gammaproteobacteria; order Burkholderiales; family SG8-39; genus SCGC-AG-212-J23. Next base: position 6,468 of record DASYPG010000622.1, read on the forward strand.
CGAGCCTGGCGGCGTTCTTCGGCTGGCATCCGTGGCTCTACCTCGTGCTGGTGCCCGCGGTGGGCATGCGCCTCTGGGCCGAGGAGCGGCGCTCGGGGACGCTCGAGCTCCTGCTCACGATGCCGGTGGCGCCCTGGCAGGCGATCGTCGCCAAGTTCCTCGCGTCGTGGATCTTCATCGGCGTGGCGCTCGCGCTCACCTTCCCCGCGGTCATCACGGTGAACATCCTCGGCGACCCGGACAACGGCATGATCGTCGCCGGCTACCTCGGCAGCTTGTTCCTCGCCGGGGCCTACCTCGCCATCACCTGCATGACCTCGGCGATGACGCGAAACCAGGTCGTGGCCTTCATCGTCTCGGTGGTGCTGTGCCTGTTCCTGATCCTCGCCGGCTTCAACCCGGTGACCGACCTGCTCGCGCGCTGGGCGAACCCCGCGGTGGTCGACACGGTGGCGGCGTTCTCGGTGGTCACGCATTTCGACGGCTTCCAGCGCGGCGTGATCGACCTGCGCGACCTGGTGTTCTTCCTGTCGGTGATCGGCTTCGCGCTGTTCGCCACGGGCGTCATCATCCGCGGACACCGAGCTGGTTGATATGAAGTTCAAGAAATACGATCAACTCATCTATTCCGCGGTGGGGCTGGCGGCGCTGCTGCTGGTGCTCGTCGCGGTGAACTTCCTCGTCTCGCGCGTGCCGGCTCGCGTCGACCTCACCGACGGCGACCTCTACACGCTCTCTCCGGGCACGCGCAAGATCCTGCGCGGGCTGCAGTCGCCGGTGAAGGTGAAGCTCTACGTCTCGCAGGGCGAGAGCGTGCCGGTGCAGCTGCGCGGCTTCGCGCAGCGCGTGGAGGACACGGTGCGCGAGTTCAAGCAGGCCGCGGGCTCGAACCTCGTGATCGAGCGCTACAACCCGAAGCCCGACTCGGAGGAGGAGGACGCGGCGCAGCTCGACGGCATCGAGCCGCAGCAGCTCTACACCGGCGAGCAGTTCTATCTCGGCATCGCGGTGAGCCAGCTCGACCGCAAGCAGGCCATCGCGGCCGTATCGCCGCAGCGCGAGCGCCTGCTCGAGTACGACCTCATCCGCGCCATCGCGCGCGTGGGCAATCCGGAGCGGCCCAAGATCGGCCTCATGGCGGGCCTGCCGGTGCTGGGGGAGAGGTTCAATCCGTTCACGCGGCAGAGCTCCGAGCCCTGGGTGCTCGCCAACGAGCTCAAGCGCGACTTCGACGTGAAAGAGGTGCCGATCGGCGCGAAGGAGATCGACAAGGACATCAACGTCCTGCTGCTCATCCATCCGCGCGACGCGCAGCCGCAGACCGAGTATGTCCTCGACCAGTTCGTGCTGCGCGGCGGGAAACTCATCGCCTTCGTCGACCCCTACGCGTATTTCGACCAGAACCCGACCATGCCCGGTATTCCGCCCGAGCCCTCGAGCTCGACTCTGCCGACGCTGTTCAAGGCCTGGGGCGTGACGATGGATCCGGGCAAGGTGGTAAGCGACGTCGTGTTCGGCTCCGGCGGCGGGCAGCGCTACACCCCCACGGTGCTGTCGCTCAACCGCACCGCGTTCAGCCGCGACGACATCGTCACCGGCCAGATCGAGACGCTGCTCTACGCGTTCGGCGGCGCCTTCGAGGTCAAGCCGCAGGAAGGCCTGCGCGTCACCGAGCTGGTGAAGAGCTCGCCCAACTCCATGCTGGTCGACAACGCGAACGCCGCCAAGTCGGGCGACGAGGCGACCAAGGCCTTCAAGCCCTCCGGCAAGTCAATGCCGCTTGCGCTGAGGCTCACCGGCAAGTTCAAGACGGCTTTCCCCGATGGGCTCAAGGAAGGCGACAAGCCGGTGCCGAACACCCCGGCGCTGCGCGAGTCGAGCGGCGAGAACTCGGTGATCCTGGTGGCCGACGTGGATCTCCTCGCCGACGGCGCGGCGGTCGACGTGCAGGAGGTGTTCGGCCGCAAGGTCGTGGTGCCGTCCAACGGCAACCTCGCCTTCGCCATGGGGATGGTGGAGCAGTTCGCCGCGGGCAACGACTTCATCTCGCTGCGCAGCCGCACCGGCGCGTTCAGGCCGCTCACCGTGGTGCGCGAGCTCGAGGCCGAGGCGCAGAAACAGTACTTCGGCAAGATCCAGGCGCTCGAGGAGGAGGTGCAGAAGACCACCGCCAAGCTGCAGGAGCTGCAGAAGTCGCAGGGGCCGGCGGGCAAATCGGCGCAGCTCCTTTCCCCCGAGCAGCAGGCCGAGCTCGAGCGCTTCCGCAAGACCGTCGCCGAGGCGCGGCTGCAGCTCAAGGAAGTGCGCAAGAACCTGCGCCAGGACGCGGAGAGCCTGGTGTTCTGGACCAAGGTCGCCAACATCGTGCTGATGCCGCTTCTGGTCGCGCTGATCGGGCTGCTCGTCGCGTTCGTCGGTGGCAGGCGAAGGAAAGCCGTATGAACGCGCGGCTCGCCGCAATCCTCGTCGTGCTGCTGGTCGTCCTCGGCGGCGGCGCGCTGCTTTACCAATACCAGGAGAGCAGCCAGCGCCCGGTCAACGCCGACACGCTCGGCCGCCCGCTCCTCAGGGATCTCAAGGCGGCCGAGGTCGCCTCGATCCGCATCGTCGAGCCGAAGGCCACCCTGACCGTGCGGCGCAAGGACGATCGCTGGGTGCTCGCCGAGCGCGCAGACTTTCCCGCCGACGTGGCGAAGGTGCGCGATTTCGTGGTGCAGGCGCTCTCGCTCAAGGTCGGCCAGAGCGAGCCGATCGGCGACAAGGACCGCGCGCGTCTCAACCTCGACGAGAGCGGCACCCAGGTGGAGTTCGGCGGCGCCGAAGGCAAGCCGCTCTCGAAGCTCAACGTCGGCAAGAAGTACTTCAAGCGCGAGGTCGACAACCCCGACAAGGCGCGCGCCGATGGCCGCTTCGTCGCGCTGCCGGGCGAGCCGAAGATGGTCTACATCGTCGCCGACCCCCTCGGCCAGGCCACCACCCGCAGCTCGGAGTGGATCGACAAGACCTCGTTCAAGGTGGAGAAGGTCAAGACGCTCGAGGTGCGCTACCCCGAGGGCGGCGGCTATCGCATCGAGCGCGACGGCGACAACGCCGATTGGCGCCTCGCCGGCGCGCGGGCCGACGAGAAGCTCGAGGTCACGAAGGCGAACGCGGCCTCGTATTCGCTGGGGCTGCTGGAGCTCGCCGACGTGGCGCCGCCGGGCACTACACTCGAGCAGCCGGTGTCGATCCAGGCAGCCACCTTCGACGGCCTGACCTACACCATCCGGGTGGGCAAGCTCCAGGGCGACAACTATCCGGTCGGCTTCAGCTCTTCCGGCACCCTGCGCAAGGACGACAAGGATGCCGAACGGATCAAGAAAATCGAGGAGCGCCTGCCGCGCGAGAAGCTGCTTTCGAGCTACGTGCTGCTCATCCCGAAGTCCAAGCTCGAAGATACGCTGAAGACGCGCGCCGAGATGCTCGAGAAGAAGGACGACCCGAAGAAGAAGTAAGCGGCAAACGGGCCCGGGGATGCCCCAGGCCCGTCAACGATCCCTGCAAGAAATAGCTTACAGATCGGCCATCACGGAGCGCTGCGACCTCCACGCGCTGAACGCGAGCAGAACCACCAGCACGACCGCGGACACGATGAACACCGACTGGCCCAGGGTCGCCGGCGGCAGCGAAATGCCGGTCGCCGCGGGTTCCGCGGCCGGGGTCATCTTCACCGCGTACATGCCGGTGTAATTGAGCGCCTTGATCTCGGCGGCAAGCTTCTCCTTGTCGACTTGGGCGAGACCGAGTCGAATCTTCAGCAGCCGGGCGCCCGAGGGCAGTTCGGTGACTTTCTGGCCCTTTACGGTATAACCCTTGCGCGTCAGGAAGACCACCAGCCCTGCAAGCGAGCCCGCCTTGTCGGCGCCGCTGATCGTAATGACTGTTTCCATGTTCGTCCCTCTGTACCCGGCGGCTACGATGTTGGCGGCGTTCTAGCACCGGGTCTTGGCAATTCGTCCTAAACTGCAGCAGAAATCACTGCCGTTCGTAGAGTCTTGGCGGGCAAAGTTCCTGGGAGGCCGTCGTGGAGGTGATTGATCCGCATGTTCCCGAGGTGTTCACGGTGATCCAGCTCGCCGTCGCCCCGGTGTTCTTGCTGACGGCGATCGGCACGATCATCGCGGCACTCAATATCCGGCTGGGGCGCGCGGTCGACCGCCGCCGCCACCTCGAGTCGCAGCTCCCTGCGATGGCGGCGGAGGAGCAGGCCTGGGCGCGCGAGGAGCTGGAGGTGATCGCCCGGCGCATTCGCTTCGTCTATTACGCGATCACGGCCGCGGTGATCTCGGGGCTGTTCGTCTGCCTGCTCATTGCGGGCGCCTTCATCGGCGCCTTCGTGCGGGTGAGCCTGTCCTACACCATCGGCGCGATGTTCGTCTTCGCCATGCTGGCCCTGATCGCGTCCCTGCTTTTGTTTTTACGCGAGATTTTCCTCGCGGTATCGACGCCCAGGCACGTCGCCCGCTAGGGGCCGGCCGGTTCAGGCGCTTCTGCGGTCCGGGCCTTTTCGGGCCCTTCCTGCCGTCCGGCCCGTCCGGGCCCTTACATACCGCGGCGCGTTGCTGCTATAACTCCCCGGACGAGGAGGCAAACCCGTGTCAAATTCGATCGAGCGTATAAGGACGCTTGCGCTGGTCGGCCAGTCCGGTTCTGGAAAGACCAGTCTGGCCGAGGCGCTGCTCGCAAAGGCGGGAGCGATCCCCGCCGGCGGCAGCGTCGAGCGCGGCACCACTGCATGTGACTACACCCCGCTTGAAAAGCAGCTGCAGCATTCCCTGAAGCTCGCGGTCGCAAGCTTCGAGACTCAAGACACCCGCATCCACCTGCTCGACACCCCGGGCTACCCCGATTTCCTCGGCCACGCCCTGCCGGCGCTCGCCGCGGTGGAAACCGCCGGCATCGTGATCAACGCGCAGAACGGCATCGAGATGATGACCGGCCGCTTCATGCAGTGGGCGGCGCGCCGCGGGCTCGACCGCCTGGTGATCGTGAACAGGATCGACGCCGACAACGTCGACCTGGAGGCCCTGCTCGAGCGCATCCAGCAGACCTTCGGCAAGGAATGCCTGCCGCTCAACCTGCCGGCCGGCGGCCGCAGCAAGGTCTCCGACTGCTTCTTCGCGCCTTCGGGCGATGCCGACTTCTCGTCGGTGGAAGAGGCCCACCGGCGCCTGGTCGACCAGGTGGTCGAGGTCGACGAGAAGCTGATGGAGACCTACCTCGAGAAGGGCGAGGTGACGCCCGAGGAGCTGCACGGACCGCTCGAGCGCGCCCTGCGCGAGGGCCATCTCATCCCGGTCGTCTTCACGTCGGCGAAAACCGGCGCCGGCATCGGCGAGCTGATCGACGTCATCGCCCGGCTCCTGCCCAATCCGTCCGAAGGCAATCCGCCGGTGTACATCAAGACGATGGGCGACAAGACCGAGGAGCTGCGCGCCGAGCCCGACACCAAGAAGCACGCGCTCGCGCACGTGTTCAAGATCGAGATCGATCCCTATATCGGGCGCGTGGCGGTTTTCCGCGTGCACCAGGGACGGCTCACCTCGGGCGGCCAGCTCTTCATCGGCGAAGGCAGGAAGCCGATCAAGCCCGGGCACCTCTACATGCTGCGCGGGAAGACCCAGACCGAGGTGAGCGAGGCTCTGCCGGGCGACATCTGCGCCATCGCCAAGATCGACGACATCCAGTTCGACCACGTGCTGCACGACTCGGCCGAGGACGCGCACGTGCACGCCCGGCCGCTCGAGCTGCCCACCTCGGTGTTCGGGCTCGCGGTGCAGCCGAAAAAGCGCGGCGACGAGCAGAAAGTGTCCGATGTCCTGCACAAGATTTCAGCCGAGGACCCGTGCTTCCGCATCGAGCACAACTCGCAGGCGAACGAGACGGTCATGCGCGGCCTCGGCGAGATGCATCTCAAGGCGGTGCTCGAAAAGATGTTGTCGCAGTACAAGCTCGAGCTCGACACCAAGCCGCCCTCGATCCCGTTCCGCGAGACCATCGCGGTCAGGGCCGAGGGCCATAGCCGCCACAAGAAGCAGACCGGCGGCGCCGGCCAGTTCGGCGAGGTGTTCCTTAAGGTCGAGCCGTTGCCGCGCGGCACCGGCTTCGAGTTCGTCGACAGCGTGAAGGGCGGTTCGATCCCGAACCAGTTCATCCCGGCGGTGGAGAAAGGCGTGCGCGGCGTGCTGGAGACCGGCTACATCGCGGGCTACCCGCTGCAGGACGTGCGCGTGATCGTGTACGACGGCAAGAGCCATCCGGTCGACTCGAAGGAGGTCGCGTTCGTCTCCGCCGGGCGCAAAGCGTTCCTCGACGCGCTCGGCAAAGCGCGTCCGATCGTGCTCGAGCCGATCGTGAACGTCGAGATCATCGCGCCCGAGGCGAAGATGGGCGATGTGGCAGGCGAGCTCTCCGGCCACCGCGGCCAGATCAAGGGCTCCGACTCGCCGCGTCCGGGCACGGTGCAGATCACCGCGCAGGCTCCGCTCTCGGAGCTCGAGCACTTCCCCGCGCGGCTGAAGTCGCTGACCGCAGGGCACGGCACCTACAGCATGGAGTTCAGCCACTACGAGGCGGCGCCGCCCCAGCTCCAGCAGAAGCTCGCCGCGGCGCACAAGCCGCAAGCCGAAGCGGAGTAGCGGCGTGCATTTCGTGCGCGCGGGGCACGGCGCCCCGCCGCTCCTCTTCGTCCACGGTTTTGCTTGCCGCCTTGAGGACTGGCAGGCACAAATCCAGCACTTCGAAAAAAGCCACACCGTGGTGGCATGCGACCTCCGCGGCCACGGCGAGACGCCCGGCCGCCCACACGAATGCTCGATCACGCACTACGGCGGCGACGTCGCCGCGCTCGTCAATCATCTCGAGCTGAACGGCTGCATCCTGATCGGCCACAGCATGGGCACGCGCGTGGTGCTGGAGGCGAACCGGGTGCTTGTTTCCTCCCACTACCCCGAGCGGGTGGGCGGCATCGTGCTGATCGACGGCAGCCGCTCGGGCAGCGGCGATCCGGATGCCGCCGAGGCGGCCGCGCGGGCAGCGGTCGAAAAGGCCGGCTACCCCGCCTTCGCCGAGCACCTCTTCCGCCAGATGTTCTTCACGCCCTCGCCCGAGGCCGACGCGATCGTCGCGCGCGCGCTGCGGCAAAGCGCCGAGTTCGGACCCCTCCTCTGGCCCGCCATGGCGCGCTGGGATGCCGCCGAGATGGATGCGGCGCTCGCCGCCGTGCGCGCACCGCTCCTCGCCATCCAGAGCACCACGCGCGACGCGCAGCTACGCCGCTCGCCTCTCAAGGCGGGTCAGAGCACGCCCTACCTCGATCTCATCCGCAGTTCGGTTCCGGGCGCGACCATCGCAGTCGTCCCGGACACCGGGCACTTCACCCAGATCGAGGCCGCCGGCGAAGTCAACCGTCTGATCGGCGATTTCATAAGGGAATCGGGGTCAGACTCCCGAAGTTACTTCGGGCGATAGTCCGACGGGGCTTCGGCTGGCGGTTCACCGGACGGCGGAGGCGGCGGGGTGCGCGCCGCCGAGCGCTCCGGCTGCGAGCGATCCGAGTATGTCCCGCTGACCGGCACCTTGTGGCCGCGCGCGAACATGCATTGCGCGAAGGCATTGTCGTAGTGCCGCTGAAGCCGGACCGTCGCCGCGTACGAGTCGTCCGAGCTTTGCGCCGCGCCTTTCCCGACTTCGGAGAGCGCGAATCCACGGCACTCCTGGTCGTCGGAGTGGAACTGGTCGAAGCTCTTTCCGGTTCCGGGCAGAACGAGGATGCTCGGCGCGGTGGGCAACGGCGGCGGCGATGCGCAGGCCGCGGCGAGCGAGGCTGCGAGGACGAGGGCGGTCTTTCTCATTTGGTCGGCGCGGGCGGCACGCGCTCCCAGCCGCTCGGGCACTCCTTCACGTAGGGATAGTAGCCTTCCGAAGCATCGCAGTAGTACCACCAGCGTTCGCTGCTCGGCGCGGTTTGCTTGGCCGGCGTGCTTTGCTCGATATAGGTCGTCGGCTGCTGCGGTTGAACGACGATGGCAGGCGGATAGTAGTAGTACGGCGGCGGGTAGTACCAAGGGCCCCAGGGTCCCCGATACGGATAGCCGAACCCGACCGCGACACCCACGTGCGTGTGCGTGTGACGGGCGAGCGCCGGCTCGCTGGCGAACACACACGCAAGCGCAAGAAAGCATGCAGCGAACGCCGCGGTGCGCATGCGTTGAGCCTACACCGCGCCGCCGCCGCGAAAAAGGGGCGGAGCAATTTCCCCGCGGTCGGCGTGACCATGTCGTCGCCGCCGCTACATCGCCATCGTGCGGTCAAGAACAAGTCGATGCGCCCGATCGCCGTGATAGAGTCGGCGCCGACCCAGCGGCATCCATGGACTGCTGAGATGATCGAACGCTTCGTGCCTGGGCTGCGGCGGCTGCTAGGTTATCGGCGGGAGTGGCTGAGGGCGGATCTGGTGGCCGGGGTCTTGGTGGCGGCGGTGGCATTGCCCACCGCGATCGCCTACTCGCAGCTGGTCGGCTTCACGCCCATCGTCGGCCTCTACGCGGCCATCCTGCCACTGGTGGCCTACGCGCTGTTCGGGACTTCGCGACAGCTCATCGTGAATCCATCAGGCCCGAACCCAGGATGCCGATTGGCATGAGAGGTGTCCTTGGGCTACTCCTTCTTCCCGGTTAATCCAAGCCCTTCGTCTCGAGAAACTTGGAAAGCAGTCCGACTACCGGCGCTGCGGGATGCTGCCTGCCTGACCTGTTACTTCACCGACTCGGCGCCCGCCTTGCAGACCACCTCGTCCTGCGAGCCGGTGCCACCCGAGCAGCCGATCGCGCCGATCAGCTGGCCGTTCACCACGATCGGAATGCCGCCGCGTGAGGCGATGACGTCGTCGAGCGTCAGCAGGTAGTTGTTGCCGCCCTGTACGCCGGCCTCGAACGCCTTGGTCTCGCGCCGGTACATCGCGGCCGCCCGAGCCTTGTGCTCGGAGATCGCAATGGAGCCGAGCTGCGCGCCGTCCATGCGAGCGAAAGCAACCAGGCGCCCGCCCGAGTCGACCATCGCGACGTTCAGCTTCCAGCCGCGCTTCTTCGACTCGGCAATAGCGGCGCTGATCGCTGCCTGCGCCTTGTCGAGCGAGATCGGCGTGCCGTAGGGAATGTCGTTCGGCATCTTGTCCGGAACGTTGTCCATCGGATTCGGTTGCTGCGCCATGGCGCAGGTTGCAAGCGCGAGCGAGGCGCTCGCGAGGACCGCTCTCACATGTTTCATTGTTTCCTCTCTGGGTGAACTGACTACGCAGGTAAACACTTATCCAAGCGCTTTGATTCCGGCGGCGATGATCTGCTCGTCCTCGTGCGACTGTACGCCCGAGGCGCCGATGCCGCCGACGCAGACGTTGTCGACGACGATCGGCAGGCCGCCCTGCACCGGCGTGATGCCCGGCATGCCGAGCATCGAGTTGCGGCCCGCCTTGATGCGCTCCTCCCACACCAGCGTCGAGCGCCGCGTTTCCGCCGCGGTCTTGCCCTTGGCGATGGCGGCGCGCGCGTTGAAGGGCGAAGCGCCGTCCATGCGGATCAGGTGCAGCAGGTGGCCGCCGTCGTCGAGGATGGCGATGGCGACGATCCAGTTAAAAGGATAGGAAATTCCTTCGCGTCCGTTCCGCGAAATGCGCGCGCCTGCGGCGTGTCCGGGTCGCTGAGCGGTACGTCTCGCCATGATCGATCCTGGCCGCGGCTGCGCGCCCGGCACCCAAAAGCGGTCTTATGGCAAATAATCTTGACCGCCTGCGCGGATGCGGCGCCGGCCGCAAACGCAAAGCCGGCAGCGAGCGCGATTCCTTCCGCGGTTTTCACCATGCGCATTTTTGCGCTCCGAAAGTGGGCGGATTCTAAACCGGAACAGCGCGCAGGGCGGGTACCCGGATGACGCCGCGGCCCGCGAATTTCTTGACCGTCGGGAATTGCGGAGTACACTGAATAAATTCCTGAGGGGGATCGGTTGGGCTGGCAAGAGGTGGCGGGCGCGCAGTCGCTCGGCGAGGACGAGGCCATCGGCGTGGTGCTGGGCGACAAGCCCGTCGCGCTGATCCGCAGCGCCGGCAAGCTCTACGCGCTGCACAATGTCTGCACGCACCAGTTCGCGCTGCTTTCCGACGGCTATGTCGAGGACGGCTGCATCGAGTGTCCGCTGCACCAGGGGCGGTTCGATCTCGAGACGGGCGAGCCCAAGGCGCCGCCGGTCACCGAGCCGGTGCGCGTCTATCCGGTGAAGTCCGAGAACGGCAGGGTGTTCGTCGACCTCGATGGCTGAGCGCATCGTCATCGTCGGCGCCGGGCAGGCGGGGGGCCGCGCCGCCGAGGCGTTGCGCGCGGCCGGGAATGTCGGCGAGATCGTGCTCTTCGGCGAAGAGCGCCACCGGCCCTACGAGCGGCCGCGGCTCTCGAAGAGCGTGCTCGCCGGCGAGGAGCCCGCCGCGACCGCGAGCATGCATCCGCAGGAGTGGTACGCCGCGCACGGCATCACGCTGCGCACGCAGCTGCGCGTCGAGGCCATCGCGCCGAAGAGCCGCGCGGTGATCACCGCCGATGGCGAGCGCCTCGAATATTCGAAGCTTCTGCTGTGCACCGGCAGCCGCGTGCGGCCGCTCCCGGGGGCGCCGGACGTCGCCGGCGTCCATTACCTGCGCACGGTGGAAGAGAGCGAGCGTCTCGCCGGGGGATTGCAGCCGGGCCGGCGCCTGGTGGTCATCGGCGGCGGCTTCATCGGGCTGGAGGTCGCCTCCAGCGCGCTCAAACGCGGGCTCGAGGTCACGGTGGTGGAACGCCAGCGCGCGCTCCTCGACCGCGTGCTGCCGGGCCAGATCGCCGCGCGGGTCGCTGCGCTTCATAGCGCGCAGGGCGTGAAGCTGCGGCTCGGCGCGCCGGTCGAGCGGATTCAGGCAAACGGCTCGGGCAACGGTGGCGTGAAGTCGGTCGAGCTCGCCGACGGCACGCAGCTCGCGGCCGATATCGTGGTGATCGGCGTCGGCATCATCCCGAACACCGAGCTCGCCGAAACCGCGGGCGCCGCCTCCAACGACGGCATCGTGGTCGACGAGCACTGCCGCACCACGCTCGAGGACATCTACGCGGCGGGCGACTGCACCAACCACTACAACCCGATCCTCGGGCGCCGCGTGCGGCTCGAGTCCTGGCAGAACGCGCAGAACCAGGCGATCGCAGCGGCCCACAATATGGCCGGCAAGCCGCGGTCCTACGCCGAGGTGCCGTGGTTCTGGTCCGACCAGCTCGGCACCAACATCCAGATGGTCGGCGTCGCCGAGCCCGGGATGGACATCGTGTGGCGCGGCGAGCGCCTGGCCTTCGGGCTGCTCGACGGCCGCCTGCGCCTCGCCCTCGGGTTCAATATGGGCGGCGAGATCCGCTTCGCGCGGCGCCTGATCGAGGCGCGCGCTCAGGTTTCAGCCCGGCGCCTGGCCGATGCCGCGGTCGGGCTCAGGGACCTTCTCACGGAGGCGACATGTTCAGCGTCAACACCGTAATCCACCAGCCGGGCAGCTTCGCCAAGGAGCAGCTCGACGAGTCGTTCGAGTACAAGTGGCCCGAGGGCGGGCTGCAGTACATCCCGGACTGGGTCTACACCAGCCCGGCGATCTACCAGCGCGAGATCGAGCGCATCTTCCACGGCGCGACGTGGAATTTCGTCGCGCTCGAAGCCGAGATCGCCAATCCCGGCGACTACAAGCGCTCCTACGTCGGGCCGACGCCGGTGGTGGTCGCGCGCGACACCGATGGCAGCGTGCACGTGTTCGAGAACCGCTGCGCGCACCGCGGCGCGGAGTTCTGCCGTGCGCAGCGCGGCAACACCAAGGAATTCGTCTGTCCCTACCACCAGTGGACCTACGACCTGAAGGGCAACCTGCAGGGCGTGCCGTTCAAGCGCGGCATCAAGGGCGAGGGCGGCGGCATGCCGAAGGAGTTCAGGAACGAGGAGCACGGCCTCTTTAAGTTCAACGTGACGACGCTGCACGGCGTGGTGTTCGCCTCGTTTTCCAAAGACGTGGAGCCGATCGAGCAGTACCTCGGGCCCGAGATCCTCAGGGACTTCGAGGTGGTCTTCAAAGGCCGCAAGCTCAGGATCCTCGGCTACTACCGCAACGAATTGCCGGGCAACTGGAAGCTCTACCACGAGAACCTGAAAGACCCCTACCACGCCACGCTGCTGCATTCCTTTCTCGTCACCTTCGGCCTGATGGTCGCGGGCAGCAAGAACGGCATGATCGCCGACGCGAAGGGCCGCCACGGCACGCTCGCGTCCGCCAAGCCCGAGAACGTAGCCGAGGCGGTCGGCGCGGTGAAGGGCGAGATGCGCGCCTATCGCGAGGACTTCAAGCTCGCCGACGGCCGCTTCCTGCAGTACGTGCGCGAGTTCGACTCGCCGTGGTCGGTCACCATGCAGACCATCTGGCCGAACCTGATCGTGCAGCGCGAGCTGAACACGCTGGGCGTGCGCCACATCGTGCCGAACGGACCGCACAGCCAGATCATGCTGTGGACCATGTTCGGCTACGACACCGACGACGAGGAAATGGTGCGCCATCGCCTGCGCCAGGGAAATCTCATGGGTCCCTCCGGCTTCCTCGGGCTGGAAGACAACGAGGCCATCAAGTTCGTGCAGGAAGGGCTGCGCCGCTCGCCGTCCGACAAGGGCGTGGTCAAGCTGGGCGGCACCACGCAGGGCACGACGCACGCGGTGATCGACGAGGCGGCGATCCGCGGAATGTACGCCTACTACCGCAAAGAAATGGGCCTTTGATGTATCCGGGCTACGAGATGGCGCCGCCGGATCCGCGCACCACGCGCGAGCTGCGCCTGGAGATCGAGGAATTCCACGCCGCGTATTGCTGGACGCTCGATTGCGGCGATGTCGAGCACTGGCCCGAGTACTTCACCGAGGACGCCGTGTACCGCATCACTGCGCGCGAGAATGCCGACGCCGGCCTGCCGGTGGGCCTGGTTTACGCCGATTCCAGGGCGATGATCCGCGACCGCGCCTTCGCGCTCAAGCACACGCAGATGTATGCGCCGCGCACGCTGCAGCACCTGGTGACCAATGTACGGGTGCTGCAAGCCAAGGGCGACGCGATCAAGGCGCAGTCGAACTACCTGCTGCTGCAGACGCTGGTCGACGGTCCGACCACGATCCAGCAGTCGGGGCGCTATTACGACACCTTCGTGCGCAAAGGCGGCAAGCTCCTGCTGAAAGAGCGCCAGTGCATTTACGACACCGTGCTGATCGCCAACGACCTGGTGCTGCCGGTCTAGCCGGCCAAGGAGGATTTGCCATGCCTGTCGCCCGCCATCCGCTGCCAGCCGAGCTGGCCGGCGTCCCGCTCAAGGAGCTGCTGCGCCGGCACGTCGGGCGCTTTCGCGACAAGAAACCCGACTGGAGCGCGTTCGATGACGCGAAGATCGAGGGCTACAAGCGCGCCCAGCACCGCTTCATCGGCGGCGGCGGGTCCGGCAAGCACGACGATCCCAGCGTCATCCCGGCGCGCGGCTTCACGCTCTCGATCATGTACGTGAAGCCGGGCCAGGGAAATGCCGCGCATACCCACGAGGTGGAGGAGTGCTTCTTCGTGCGGGAGGGGATGCTCACCGTGTTCGTCGAGGACGAGCACGGCAATCGCGAGCAGACGCGCCTTTCCGAGTGGGAGTGCATCGCGTGCCCGCCGGGTGTGATCCACGGCTACGTGAACGACAGCCTGGAGCCGGTGTACTTCCATGCGGACGAGCAGCTCTATGCAAGGCGCGACGCGCACTTGAAGGCCGGGTGACCAGGTTCGTCGGACAATCGGTGCTGCGGCGGGAAGACGACCGCCTGCTCTGCGGCGGCGGGCAGTACGTCGCCGACCTGCAGCTGCCGCGGATGCTGCACGCGGTGTTCGTGCGCAGTCCCGTGGCGCATGCGCGCATCCGCTCGGTCGACAAGTCGCGCGCGCAGCAGGCGCCGGGCGTGGTGCTGGTGCTCGACGGCAGCGAGCTGCAGGCGGCGCTGCCGCCGGTGCGCGACAACCAGCTGCCGCTGCCCGGTAAATGGAAAGCCGCGATCGAGCATCGCATCCTCAATCCGCGACAGCCGCTGCTCGCGGTGGACAAGGTGCGCCACGTCGGCGAGGCGCTCGCGGTGGTGGTGGCCGAGTCGCCGGCCGAGGCAGAGGACGCCGCGGAGCGGGTTGCGGTCGAGTACGAGGATCTGCCGGCGGTGGTCGATCCCGAAGCCGCGCTGAAGCCGGGCTCGGCGCTGGTTCACGAGCGGCTGCAGACCAATGAGATCGGCTGGTTCGCGGTGCGCAAAGGCGATGCCGGGCGCGCATTGGCGGGCGCGCCGCACCGCATCCGGCGCCGCTTCGCGCATCACCGCTATGCTGCGATGCCGATGGAATGCCGCGGTGTCGCCGCCGACTACGACCGGCGCACCGGCAGCTACACGGTCTGGTCCTCGACACAGGTCGTGCACTGGGTGCAGCGCGAGACCGCCACGACGCTCGGCGTCCCCGAAGCGCGGGTGCGCTGCATCGCGCCGGACGTGGGCGGCGGCTTCGGCCTGAAGGGCCACGTCTATCCCGAAGACATGCTGCTGCCGTTCCTCGCGCGGCGCGTCGCGCGGCCGGTGCGCTGGCTGGAAACCCGGCGTGAGCACCTGAGCTGCTCGTGCCATTCGCGCGACCAGCTGCACGATGCGGAGATCGGCTTCGACGGCGAGGGACGCATCCTCGCGTTGCAGGACCGTTTCACTGTCGACTGCGGCGCATGGAATCCGCTCGGCGTGGCGGTCGTGTACAACACCGCGGCGCATCTGTGCGGGCCTTACCGCATCGCCCACCTCGACATCGAAGCTCGCGTGGCGGCCACCAACAAGGTACCGAATGCGCCCTATCGCGGCGCCGGACGCCCGGAGGCCACGCAGGTCATGGAGCGGCTGGTGGACCTCGTGGCGCGCGAGCTCGGCCTGGAGCCGGCGGAAGTTCGCCGCCGCAACATGGTGGCCGCTCACGAGATGCCGTTTGCGCTCGGCATTCCTTATCGGGACGGCGAGCCGGTGGTTTACGACAGCGGTGACTATCCCGCGGCGCTGGCAAAGGCGCTCGATGCCCTGGGGGGCCTGGAGCCATTCCGGCGGCGCCAGCGCGAGGCGCGCGCGCAGGGCCGCTATCTCGGGCTCGGCCTGGGCTGCTATACCGAAGGCACCGGGGTGGGCCCGTTCGAAGGCGCCACGGTGCGCATCGACGGCTCGGGGAAGATCTGCGTGTTCTCCGGCGCGGCCGCACAGGGGCAGGGGATGGAAACCGTCTTCGCCCAGATCGCGGCCGACGCCTGGAGCGTGACGCCCGACGACGTAGCGGTGGTGCTGGGCGACAGCGCTGCGATCCCGATGGGCTTCGGCACGCTCGCGAGCCGCTCCACGGTCAACGTCTCGGCTGCGATCCGGCAGGCGAGCGACAAGCTGCGCGAAAAGGCCTTCGCCATCGCCGGCCACCTGCTGGAATGCGCCGCCGCCGACCTGGAGCTGCGCAACGGCGCGGTCGGCGTTGCCGGGGTCCCGGGCGCGCAGGTCTCGCTCGCCCAGCTGGCGCACGCTTCGCGTCCCGGCTGGGACCACCGCCGCCCGAGCGGCGTCGACGCCGGCCTGGAAGAGACCCACTACTACGAGCCGCCAACCGTCACCTGGGCCTACGCCACCCACGCGGCCATTGTCGAGGTCGACGTCGAGACCGGCCGCGTGAAAATCGAGCGCTACGTGGTGGCGCATGACTGTGGCGTGCTGGTGAACCCGATGCTGGCCGACGGCCAGGTGGTCGGCGGCGTGGTGCAGGGCGTCGGCGGCGCGCTCGCGGAGGCGATCGCCTACGACGCGCACGGCCAGCTCCTCAGCGGCACGTTGATGGACTACGCGATGCCGATCGCCACCGACGTCCCCGGCATCGAGCTGGTGCACCTGCAGACGCCCTCGCCGCTCAACCCGCTGGGCGTCAAGGGACTGGGCGAAGGCGGCGCGATCGCGCCGCCGGTGACGCTCGCCAACGCGGTGTGCGACGCGCTTTCGCCGTTCGGCATCGAGCTCAACGAGACCCCGATCCGGCCGGAAAAACTGATGCGGAATCTTTCGTCATGCCAGCGCTGAGCAGGGAGGTGAGGTAAATGGCGATCCACGTAAAGTGCGGCACGCTCTTCACCGGCAGCGAGGATGCCGAACGCAGCCGGCAGACCTTGATCGTCGACGCCCACGGCCGGCTCGCCCATGTCGGGCCCACCGACCGCGCGCCCCCTGCCGCCGAAGGCGACGAGGTGCTGGATTACGCGGATCTGTTCGTGATGCCGGGGCTGCACGACGTGCACACCCACCTCGCCTACGGCAACGCCAAGACCGAGGAGGACATCGATCTCTACCAGCCGATGGAGTTCCGCGCGCTGCGCGGCCTGTTCTTCGCGCAGAAGTGCCTGTCGGCCGGCTACACCTCGATCTGTGCGCCGGGCGACGCCGGGCAGATCAGCCTCTCGGTGCGCAATGCGATCAACTTCGGCCTGTTCGACGGGCCGCGTGTCACCGCGGCCGGACGCTATCTCACCACGCGGCAGGGCCTCACCGACTGGTATCCGACCTGGATCGGCGTGCCCGACACCTCGATCGGCCGCCTGGTGACGAGCCGCGACGAGTCGATCGAGGAAATCCGTGTGCAGGTGAAGAACGGGGTCGACTGCATCAAGGTCGCCTTGGACGGCGTGCAGCGCCGCCCGGACGGCGAGCTGATCGCCGCTTTCAACCAGGAGGAGATCGACGCCATCGTGCGCGAGGCGCATCGCCTCGGGCGCAAGGTGGTGGTGCACGCGCGCGGCCGGGAGGCCACGCTCTACGCCGCGCGCGCGGGCGCCGACCTCATCTTCCACGCCTACTACCTCGACCAGGAATGCATCGACGCCATGCTCGAGAGCGGCTCGACGATCGGGCCGACGCTCACCTTCCCGAGGAACATCGTCGATTTCACCCGTCCCAGCGAGCCGGCGTTCCTCAAGGGGCGCATCGGCGACGTGCAGCGCGAGTACCAGACCGCGTGCGACAACCTGCGCAAGGCGCGCCACGCCGGCATCCCGATGATGACCGGCAGCGACTCGGGCTTCGCGGTCACGCCTTACGGCGAATGGCATGCGCGCGAGATCGAGATCTTCGTCAACGACCTCGGCTTCACCCCGGCGCAGGCGCTGCGCGCGGCGACGCAGGTCACCGCGGGGTTCATGGCCAAGGGCACTTCGCTCGGCGTGCTCGAGCCAGGGCGTGCCGCCGACTTCATCGCGCTGGCCGGCTCGCCGCTGAAGAACGTCGCCCTGCTGCAGGACAAGAAGCGCATCCGGCATGTGCACCTCGCCGGCAAGCGCATCGAGCTGCCCGATCGTCCCTACGACCCGCGCGAGGTGACCGACCAGGCGTGGACCAACTGGAACGACCTGTATACCCAGTCGCGGGTGGCCGAGCTCGGCATCCTGCCCGAACGCAAAACGTGCGCCGTTTCGCCCTGATCGGCTATGGCGCAATTGCCGAAGAGATGGTGCGCTGCCTCGGCACGCTGGACGAAATGCCGGCGCTCGCCGGCGTGCTGGTGCGCCGGGAACGGCAGGCCGGGCTGGCGGGCAGGTTCGCCGTCGTGAGCGACGTCGACGCCTTGATGGCGCTTCACCCCGAAGTGGTCGCCGAGTGCGCCGGCCATGACGCGGTGAGCGAGTTCGGCGCGCGGGTGCTCGAGCGCGGTGCGCACCTCCTGTGCGCCTCGGTCGGCGCGCTGGCCGCGCCGGGCCTCGCGTCGCGGTTGGCGCGAGCAGCAGTGGCGGGCGCACAGATCCTGATTCCCTCGGGCGCCATCGCGGGCGTCGACGGGCTGCTCGCCGCGCGCAGCGCCGGACTGCAGCGCGTCACCTACACCTCCATCAAGCCGCCGGCGGCGTGGGCGGGCATGCCGGCGGACCGGCGCGAGGTGTTCTTCGAAGGCAGCGCGCGCCAAGCGGCGCTGCGCTACCCGCAGAACGCCAACGTGGGAGCGACCGTGGCCTTTGCCGGGCTCGGGCTCGATCGCACCCGGGTGCGGCTGGTGTCGGACCCGCAGGCGAGCGGGCCGCTCGGGATCATCGAGGCCGAGGGCGACTTCGGCCGCATGCGCTTCGAGATCCTGGCCTACGCGTCGCGCAACCCGAAGACCTCGACGCTGACTGCGCACAGCATGGTGATGGCGCTGCGCGAAGGCATGGCCTTCGCGCTGCCGCCTCAGGACGCGTAGATGATCACGCCCATCGCCGTGGGATTGAAGCCGTTGCAGGGATTGCGCTCCTGCGGACAATTCGAGATGCCGACCACCAGGTCCATCTCCGCGCGGAGGTCATAGTGATCGCCCGGCTTGCTGGTCGGCTCGCGGATCTCCATATTGCCGCGCTCGTCGACCTCGACGCGCATGAAGGGCACGAAGGCGTCGGGAATGCGGCGCGCGCTGAACCCCCAGTCCTTCAGCGCCATGGCGAAATTGTCGCGGCAGTTTCGCGTGCCGGCGACGCCATAGCGGACGCGGTTGACCTCCTCGCTGCACATCGGCCCGTAGGCATAGCTGAGCTCGTTCGAGTAGCCGGTGATCGTCATCATGGGGTTGCAGATCACCGAGTACAGCACGTTACCCTTCACCAGCTCGCGCCGCTTGTTGATGAGCAGGCTGTTGCCCATGCTGAGCTCTTCGCTCAGGTCGCGCTGGTTGAAGCACACGAGGTCGGGGACCTGCTTGCCCTCCATGTCGACGAAGCGCAGGCTCTCGCCCTCCTTCATGGTGAGCGCCGCGTATTCGCGCGCGGGGATGACGAACTCGCGCAGCACCTTGCCGGGCAGCGGATGGGTGCGCAGCACCTCGCGCGCGCGCGCTTCGCGCGCAAGCAATTCTTTAGACATGGCCGGCATTCTATTAGAGTTGTCCAACGCAGGTTCTTGGGAGAGAGCGATGACGATTAGCTTGCGAACCGGGATCACCGCCGCGGCGCTCGCCGCGTGGATGCTGTCTATGCCTGCCGCCTTCGCCCAGGGCGCCAAGCCGACGGCCGCGGCGCCCACCACGCTCAGCTTCAACTGGGAGGGCGCGTACGGCCGCGCCAACATCCTGGTGTGGCCGTTCCGGCCGGGCGGCCGCTACGAGCAGCTCGTGACCCAGCACACCAACGGCACGGTGAAGCTTGACATCAAGGACAAGCTGTTCGGCCTGATGGATTCGGCCTTCGCCATCGGCGACGGCCGCGTGGCGATGGGCACGCAGTCGATTCCCGCCGCGAGCGGCACCTACCCGCTGCTCGATTTCGGCGGCATCCCGGGACTGTTTTCGGAGATGCCGAACGGCGCCACGGAATACGCCAATGCGCTGCTCGACCCCGCCATGACGGCGGCGATGGACGAGTACACCAAGCGCGCCGGCTTCAAGGTGCTCGGCGCCGCGATCAGCCTGGCGAACAACTCGCTGTGGGGCAACAAGCCGATCCGCACGCTGGCTGACTTCAAAGGCGTCAAGATGCGCGCCTCGGGCCGCACCCAGACCTCGGCGCTGCGCGACCTCGGCGGCAGCCCGCTCACGCTGTCGATGGCGGAGATCGAGCAGGCCCTGAGCCGCGGCACGGTCGACGCCATCACCACCAGCAAGAGCTTCGGCGCCGAGCGCGGCCTGACGCAGCTCGCCAAGTACGTCTCGATCTGGCCGATCACGCCGATCTTCCCGCAGGTCATCGCGATCAACTTCAAGGTCTGGGACAAGCTCACGCCGGAGCAGCAGCAGGGCCTGGTGCGCGCTTCCGCGCAGCTCACGCGCGAAATGCCGACCGCGCTCGAGCAGATGGACATCGTCTACACGCTGTGGATCCGCTCCACCAAGACCGAGATGGTGATCCCCGAGGACGCGGAAGTGAAGAAGGGGATGGCGCTGATGCAGCCGGTGGTCAAGGAATGGATCGACACCGCCGGGCCGGAGGGCAAGCAGGTGCTGCGCATCGCCGCGCGCCACGCCAAAGGTCCCTCGGCAGGCCTGATCGCGGAAATGGCCAAGTAGGGGGCGCGTGCACAAGCTAGGCCGCGCGGTGGACCGGCTCTCGCATGCCGCGGGCTATCTCGGCGCGCTCGTGCTGCTGGGCATCATCGTGCTGACGATGACCGAGGTGGTCTCGCGCTACGGGCTGAACCGGCCGCTCATCCTGAGCGACGAGTTCGGCGGCTATGCGCTGGTGGCGATCAGCTGCCTCGGCCTGGCCTACTGCGCGCAGGACGGCGGCCACATCCGCATCACCTTCCTGGTCGAGCGCCTCGGCCGGGCGAGCGGGCCCCTGCGCGTCGCCACGCTGGTGCTCGGCCTGGTCTTCGTGTCGCTGCTCGCCTGGGTCTGCTGGCAGTTCCTGGCCGATTCGTTCGCCCGCAACATGCGCTCGAACTCGCTGCTCATGGTGCCGCTCAAGTGGCCGCAGCTCGCCATGCCGGTGGGCTTCACGCTGTACGCGGTGGTGCTGCTCGTGCAGCTGGTGCGCGCGTGGCGCGAGCTGCGCGCGGGACGCAGCGTCGACCGCTTCGGCGCCGGGGAGCGCTAGCTGACTCCCGAGCTCGCCACCCTGGTGCTGATCGGGTTGCTGCTCGGGCTGCTGGCGCTGGGTCTCGAAGTCGGCCTCGCCATGGGCCTCGCCGCCGCGGTGGGCCTGGTATTCATAGTCGACAAGCCCGCGGTGCAAATGGCGTGGAGCGCCTGGGAGTCGCTCAACTCGTTTACGCTGCTCGCCATGCCGCTGTTCATCTTCATGGGAGCGGTGTTCTCGCACAGCGGCGCCATCCATCTCATGTTCGCGGCGCTCGACAAATGGCTCGGCTGGCTGCCCGGCGGCCTCGCCGCGGTGGTGCTCGCGGCGAACGGCCTGTTCGGCGCGGTGTCGGGCTCGAGCGTGGCGGCGGCCGCCACCTTCAGCATGATCGCCTATCCGGAGATGGAGAAGCGCGGCTACGACGCGAAGCTCTCGCTGGGCTCGATCGCGGTGGGCGGCACGCTCAGCGTGCTGGTTCCGCCCAGCCTGATCCTCATCGTCTACGGCTCTTGGGAGAATGTCTCGATCGCGCAGCTGTTCGCCGCCGCTGTGCTGCCGGGCCTGATCCTGATGCTGCTGCTGATCCTCAGCGTGGTGGTGATGGTGAAGCTGCGCCCCGAGCTCGCGCCGCGCTCCGCCCCCGCGAGCTGGAGAGAGCGCCTGCTTTCGATCGGGGACATGGTGCCGTGGCTGCTGGTCGTCGTCCTGGTGATGGGCTCGATCTTCGGCGGATTGATGACGCCCACCGAGGCGTCGGGCCTCGGCGCGGTGCTGTCGCTGATGGTAGCCTGGTACTACGGCAACCTGAGCTACCGGATGACGCGCGATGCGCTCCTGTCCGCGGTCAAGGTGACCGCCATGCTGGGGTTCATCATCGTGGCCGCGCGCCTGCTCGCATTCGTGTTCCAGGACCTCGGGGCGACCGCAAAGCTCGCCGGCGCGGTGCTCGGGCTGGAGCTGGGCACCTACGGCACCATGCTTGCCATCGTGGTGCTCTACCTGATCCTCGGCATGTTCTTCGACTCGATGGCGATGATGCTCCTCACCCTGTCGTTTGTGATGCCGATCGTGCTCAAGCTCGGCTATCACCCGGTGTGGTGGGGGGTCACCTTCGTGCTGCTGGCGGAAATCGGCCTGGTGACGCCGCCGTTCGGGCTCAACCTGTTCACCATCAACGGCGTGCTGCCGAAGTTCTCGGTGATGACCATCGCGCGCGCCTCGCTGCCGTTCCTCGCCGTGATGCTGTTGATGATCGGCCTGCTCATCGTCTTTCCGCAGATCGCGCTGTGGCTGCCGCGGCAACTCTACTGACATGAGCAACGCCATCGTCGGCGGCGCGATGCTGCCGCACGCGCCGCAATTCTTCACCCAGCCGCAGTCCGAGGACCGGGCCACCATCGCCAGCGTGCAGCAGGTCGCGAAGCGCATCGGCGAGCGCCTGAAGGCGCTCGCGCCCGAGGTGTGGATCTGCATCTCGAACGACCACGCGTTCCAGTTCTTCCAGCGCGTGGCGCCGCCGTTCACGCTGCACGTCGGCGCGCGCGTCGAGGGCGAATTCGCCGGCCGCCGCTTCTCGCACCCGATCGCAAGCGATCTCGCCTTCCGCCTGGTGCGCGAGCTCTACACCATGGGCTTCGACCCGGCGTTCACCAGCACGGCGCAGGCGGACTACGCGCTCGGCATCCCGCTCGCCCATGCCGGCATCGAAGGGCCGATCCTGCCGATCTTCGTCAACGCCTACCTGCCGCCGCAGCCGCCGATGGAACGTTGCTACGCCTTCGGGCGTGCGCTCGCGCAGGCCCTCGAGCGCGCCGGCGTGCGCGCGGCGCTGATCGCGAGCGGCGGCATGTCGCATTTTCCCGGCACCGAGCGTTATGCGAATCCCTGTCTCGACTGGGACCTGCGCACGCTTGAGCCGTTGAAGCGCGGCAACCTGCGCTCGCTGCTGGGCTACGACGAGCGCGAGCTGGACGACACCGGCAATATCGAGCTGCGCTGCTGGGCGATCGCCGCCGGTGCGCTGGGCGAGCGCAAGCCGGACGTGGTGCAGATGGATCCGAGCTGGCACCACAATTACGCCTCGCTCGGCTGGTGGTCGCCGCCTCCGAGCCAGGCGCCCGCGCCGCACTATCCCAGCATCGCGCCCGAGCTGGTGAACCTCAGCGAAGCGCTGCATCGCCTGGCGAACGATGCCGACGCCCGCCGCCGCTATGCCGCCGACCCGGCCGCGTTCGGCGACGAATGCGGCGTGAGCGGCGCGCAGGCGGCGGCGCTCGCCGCGATGGATACGCGGCGGCTGAACGCCCTCGGCGTGCACCCGCTGCTCGCGTTTCTCGCCGAGCTGCACCTCACCAGAGAGAAAAGCTAGTCGATGCGCAGCGGTCCGCGACCGTATTCGTTGTTGGCCTCGATCAGGCGCGCGAGCGTCGCCATGAAGACATCGCGCTCCTTCTGGCTGAGCGGCGCGCACATACGGTCCTGCGCGCGCTGCATGCTGGAAAACATCGCCGCGGTGAGCGCGCGGCCGCGCGGCGTGATCCTGGCGAGGCGCGCGCGCCGGTCGCGCGGATTGGCCTTGCGCGTCACCAGCCGGCGCTTTTCCAGCCGCGAGAGCACTTCCGCCGTGCTGGTGCGGTCGAGGCCGAGCTCCTCGGCGAGCGAGCTCTGGTCGAGCTCGCCGCGGAAGCTGAGCGCGGTGAGCAGGCCGTACTGCACCGGCGTCAGGCGCGACTCCTTGCATTCTTCGAGGAACAGCGCGCAGTGGATCTGATGCAGCCGCCGGATCAGGTAGCCGGGTCGCGACCACAGCGGCAGCCGCGTCTCGCGCGCGGGGGAATTCATGGCGCGCGAGTCTAGCGCCTTTCCGACCGCGCTCGACATCGCGCGGCGGGTGCGCGACGGCGACGCCTCCGCCGTTGCCGTCGTCAACGACTGCCTCGGGCAGATCGAGAAATTGCAGCCGAAGCTGAGCGCCTTCGTCACCGTGTGCGCCGACGAGGCGCGCGCGCAGGCGGCCGAGATCGACCGCGCCCGCGCGGCCGGCAAGAAGCTCGGGCCGCTCGCCGGCGTGCCGGTATCGGTGAAGGACATCCTGAATACCAAGGGCGTGCGCACGGCGTGGGGCTCGCGCCTGATGGAGAACAACGTGCCGGCGGAGGACGCCGTCGCGGTGCAGCGACTGAAGGACGCCGGCGCGGTGATCATCGGCAAGACGACGACGCCCGAATTCGCCTACAAGCTGCTCACCGACTCGCCGATCTCGGGCATCACGCGCAATCCGTGGAACCCGGAGCTCACGCCCGGCGGCTCTTCGGGCGGCTCGGCGGTCGCGGTGGCGGCGGGGATGGGGCCGCTCTCGCTCGCCACCGACGCCGGCGCCTCGACCCGCCTGCCGGCCGCCTGCTGCGGCATCCTCGGACTCAAGCCGACGCTCGGCCGCGTGCCGCACGGCCAGGTGCCCGACGCCTTCAACAACTTCATCCACCTCGGCGTCATGGCGCGCACCGTGGACGACTGTGAGCTGATGCTCAATGCCATCGCCGGCGCGCATGCAAGCGACCCCTGGTCCCAAATTCGGGGCCAGGACCGCAATTCACAAAAGCTGCGCATCGAATGGCGTCCGCTTCTCGGCAACACGCTGCTCGACGACGAAATCCGTGCTCGATGCGAAGCCACCCTGGGCGAGCTGGACGCCGAGCTGCGCACGGTGGACGAGCCGTTCGAGAACGCCGAGGCGCCCTGGCGCGTGCTGCAGCAGTCGAACTGGGCGGCGCGCTACTTTGCCAAGCTCGCCGAGGTCGAGGCGAAGATCGAACCCGGTTTCGCCGCCGGCATCCGCGCCGGCGGCGCCTACAGCGGGCAGCAGCTCCTCGCCGCGACGGTCAAGCGCACCGAGTTCTTTCGCAAGGTGCAGGGCTGGTTCGAGCGCTGCGACCTGGTGGCGACGCCGACGATGAGCCGGCCACCCCTCGCGGTGACGCACGGCGTGGACCAGCCGATCACGATCAATGGAAAACCGGCGGGCGACCTGCGCGTTGCCTGGGCGCCGTACCTCAACGTCTTCAATCTCACCGGGCATCCGGCGCTCAGCATTCCCGCCGGCTTCACGCGCGATGGCCTGCCGGTCGGACTGCAGCTGGTGGCGCGCTGGCACGCCGAACAGGATCTGTTTAACGCGGCGCGCCTGGTGGAGAAGGCGCGGCCATGGGCGCACAAGCGCCCGCCTGACTGAACTTCAAACTGGAGGAGGCAACCATGAAAAGACGCGATTTCCTGACCAAGGCCGGCGCCGGCGCGGCGCTCGCCGCAGCCGCGGCGCCCGCGATCGCCCAGGCGCCGCAGGTGCGCTGGCGCTTCGCCACCATGTGGCCGAAGAGCCTCGACGCGATGCACGGCTCGGCCGAGAACTGGGCGAAGCGCGTCACCGCGCTCACCGAGGGCCGCTTCGAGATCCGCACCTTCTCCGCCGGCGAGATCGTGCCGCCGCCGGCGGTGTTCGACGCGGTGAAGGACGGCACCATCGAATGCGGCCACGTGCTGTCGTCGTTCGCCTTCGGCAAGAACCCGGCGATCGCCTTCGACGCCGGCATGCCGTTCGGCCTGAACACGCGCCAGCAGTACGCCTGGATGTTCGACGGCGGCGGCCTGCAGCTGATGCGCGAGGTGTTCAAGCAGTACAACATCGTGCAGTTTCCCGTCGGCAACGTCGGCGTGCAGATGGGCGGCTGGTACCGCAAGGAGATCAAGTCGGTCGCCGATCTCAAGGGGCTCAAGTTCCGGATCGGCGGCATCGGCGGCGCGATCCTCGTCAAGCTCGGCGCCGTGCCGCAGCAGATCGCGCCGGGCGACATTTACACCTCGCTCGAGAAAGGCGCCATCGACGCCGCCGAGTGGATCGGCCCCTACGACGACGAGAAGCTCGGTCTGCACAAGGTGGCGAAGTACTACTACACGCCCGGCTGGTGGGAAGGCAGCGCGCAGGTCACGCTGCTCATCAACCAGAAGGCGTGGGCTGCGCTGCCCAAGCTGTACCAGGACATCGTCGAATGCGCGGCCAACGAGCAGTCGCTCCTGATGATCGCCAAGTACGACGCGAAGAACCCCGACGCGCTCAGGCGCCTGGTGGCCGGCGGCGCGCAGCTGCGCCAGTTTCCGAAGCCGGTGCTCGACGCCTGCTACAAGGCGACGCAGGAGTTCTTCGACGAGAACGCGGCGAAGAGCCCGGAGTTCAAGAAGGTGTACGACGCCTGGAGCAAGTTCCGCGACGAGGAGAACCTCTGGTTCCGCGTCGCCGAGCATTCGCTCGACAGCTACCGCTACAACGTCGGCGCGGCGCCGGCGCGCGCGCCGACGAAGCCGTGAGCGAAGGCAAGCCCGGCCAGGGTGTCGGCGCGCGCCTGCTGCGCAAGGAGGACTCGCGCCACCTCCACGGCCGCGGCAGCTTCGTGCCCGACATGATCCTGCCTGGCCAGCGCGAGGTGGCGTTCTTCCGCTCGCCGGTGGCGCACGCGCGCATCACCGCACTGCGCCGGCCCGCCGGCAGCGAGGGCCGCATCTTCTTCCGCGAGGACATGCCCGAGGTCAAGGCGATCGTCGCGCCCTCGTCGCTGCCGAGCTTCAAGCTCTCGGAGCAGCACCCTCTCGCCCACGGCAAGGTGCGCTTCGTCGGCGAGCCGATCGCCTGCTGCGTCGGCCGCACGCGCGCCGAGGCCGAGGACCTGGCCGAGCAGGTCGAGGTGGACTTCGAGGAATTGCCGGCGCTGGTCGATGCGCACAAGGCTCGCCTCGATCGCGCCAATCGCATCCACGAGGAATGGGACGACAACCTGTATCTCACGCTCTCGCTCGACAACGGCTTCGAGGCCGAGTCGAAGAAAGCCGACGTGGTGGTGAAGCGCGAGATCGGGCTTTCGCGCCAGTCGATGAACCCGCTGGAAGGCAAGGGCACGCTCGCGGTGTGGGACGACCGCGCCAACCAGCTGGTGCTCTACAGCTCCTCGCAGACGCCGCACCTGCTGCGCATCGGCATCGCGCGTTTCCTCGGCCTGCCCGAAGAGAAGCTGCGCGTCATCGCGCCCGATGTCGGCGGCGGCTTCGGCTACAAGTGCATCGTGTTCCCGGAAGACCTGTGCGTCGCGTGGCTGGCGTTGAGATACCGCAAGCCGTTCCGCTACATCGAAGACCGCCGCGAGCACCTGGTCGCCGGCGCCAACTCGCGCCAGCACCATTACAACCTCACCGCGTACGCCAGCAAGGAGGGCCGGCTCCTCGCTTTGGATGCCGAAGTCACCATCGACGGCGGCGCGTACTCGAACTGGCCGTTCACCATCGGCCTCGAGCCCGGGCAGGCGACCGGCAACCTGCCGGGGCCGTACGACTTCCGCGGCTACCGGGTGAAGACCTATTGCGTCGCCACCAACAAGCCCGGTTTCCTCCCCTATCGGGGCGTGGCGCGCACCGGCGTGTGCTTCGCGATGGAGCTGATGATCGATGCCATCGCGCGCGCCGTCGACAAGGATCCCTACCAGGTACGGCTGATGAACCTGGTGCGTCCGGAGCAGATGCCCTACGACAACGTCGCGCGCAAGCACTACGACAGCGGCGACTATCCGCGCGCGCTGCAGATGGCGCGCGAGCAGCTCGACGTCGAGAAATGGCGCGAGCGCCAGAAGCGCGGCGAGCCCGACGGCCGCATCATCGGCCTCGGCTTCGCCAGCTACTGCGAGCAGTCGGCGCACGGCACGAGCGTGTTCGCGGCGTGGGGCCTGCCGATGACGCCGGGGTACGACCAGGCGGCGGTGAAGCTCACCGCGGGCGGCGGCCTGGAAGTCCGCATCGGCGTGCAGTCGCACGGCCAGGGCATGGAAACGACGATGGCGCAGCTCGCGCACCAGGTGCTCGGCATCGACGTCGCGCGCGTGCAGGTGGTGCACGGCGACACCGGCACCACGCCGTTTTCCACCGGCACCTACGCTTCGCGCTCGATCGTCATGTCGGGCGGCGCCGTGCTGAACGCGTGCAAGGAGCTGATCCCGCGCTTCGTTCGCATCGGCGCGCATCTCATGAAATCGCCCGAGGCCGAGTGCCGCTTCGAGGGCGGCAAAGTGGTCGGGCCCGCGGGCGGCGTGAGCCTCGCCGACATCGCGGAAGCCTGGTACATGCGCCCCGAGCGGCTGCCCGACAACGTCGACCGCCAGGGGCTCGAGGCCTCGCTCGCCTTCAAGCCCAAGCGCGACACCGGCGCCTTCAGCTACGCGTCGCACGCGGTCGCCGTCGCCGTCGATCCGGAAACCGGGCAGGTGGAGATCCTCGACTACGTGGTGGTCGAGGACTGCGGCACGCTCGTCAATCCTGCGGTGGTCGAGCACCAGGCGATCGGCGGCATCGCCCAGGGCATCGGCACCGCGCTCTACGAGGAGCAGCAGTACGATGCCAACGGCCAGCCGAATGCGTCGACCCTCGCCGACTACCTGATCCCGGGGCCGACCGAGATCCCGAACATCCGCATCTTCCATCTCGAATCGCCGTCGCCGTATACCGAGCTCGGCATCAAGGGCATGGGCGAGGGCGGCGCCATCGCCCCGCCGGCGGTGATCTTCAACGCGGTCAACAACGCGCTCGATCCCCTCGGCGTGGAAGTGCGCGAGACACCGCTCACGCCGGAGAAGCTGCTCGCCGCGATCGAAGCGGCGAAGGCGATGCCGAAGCGGGAGGCGGCGTGAAGGCCGCCGCGTTCGACTACCTGCGGCCGCGCGATGTCGGCGAGGCGCTCGCCGCTCTGCGGACGGCGGACGCGAAGGCCATCGCCGGCGGGCAGTCGCTCGGGCCGATGCTGAACCTGCGCCTGGCGCGACCCAAGCTGCTGGTCGACGTCTCGCGCATTCCGGCCCTCAAACAGATAGAGGACGAGGGCGATGCGTGGCGCATCGGCGCCGCGGTCACCCACGCGGAGCTCGAGGACCGGCCGCTGGCCGGCTGCGAGCCGCTCGCCAAGGTGGCGCGCTTCGTGGCGTATCGCGCCGTGCGCAATCGCGGCACGGTGGGCGGCAGCCTGGCGCACGCCGATCCCGCGGCCGATTGGCCGCTGGTCTGCGCCACCTTGGGCGCCACGGTGCGCGTCATCGGCGCATCCGGAAAGCGCGAGGTAGAGGCCGATGCATTCATGACGGCGGCGTTCACCACGCAGCTTGGCGACGACGAGATCGTCGAGTCGATCCGCGTGCCGAAGCTCGGTGCCGGCGCGCGCTGGGGCTACTACAAGTTCTGCCGCAAGACCGGCGAGTTTCCGCAAGCCGCAGCGGCGCTGCTGCTCGATCCGCAGCGGCGCATCGCGCGCCTCTTCGCCGGGGCGCTCGACCGCCCGCCGCAGCCCCTCGATACGGTATCGCAGGCGCTGGCCGAGCACGGCGGCGCGAGCGCCGACATGGTGAACGCGGCGCTGGCGCGCGTGGCGCCGGGCCTCGGACCCGCGGCGCGCAAGCTGCGGGCGACGGCGGTGCAGCGCGCCATCGCGCACGCATGAAGACGATTCAGCTCACGGTGAACGGCGAAGGCGTGCAGGCGCTGGTCGAGCCGCGCACGCACCTCGCCGACTTCCTGCGCGACCAGCAACGCCTCACCGGCACGCATCTCGGCTGCGAGCACGGCGTGTGCGGCGCCTGCACCATCCTAGTCGACGGCCAGCCGGTGCGCTCGTGCATCACCTATGCGGTGCAATGCGAAGGCGCCGAGGTGCGCACGGTCGAAGGCTTCGAGGACGACGCGCTGATGAAGGAGCTGCGCGCCGCGTTCTCGCGCGAGTACGCGCTGCAGTGCGGCTTCTGCACGCCCGGCATGCTGATCGCGGCGCGCGACCTCGTCCTGCGCCTGCCCGGCGCGGACGAGCGGCGCATCCGCGAAGAGATGTCGGGCAACCTCTGCCGCTGCACCGGCTACGTCGGCATCGTGCGCGCGATCTCGTCGGTGGTGCAGTCGCGCCGCGCGTCGAACGAGGCAGTCGTCACGGAGCTGCCGGGCGCCCCGCCGGCGCCGCGCTTCACACCGGTGGCCGCAAAGAAGGCGCAAGCGGCGCAGCCGGTGACGGTGGGCGCGGGCACGCGCCTCGAGGACCAGGTGACGGTCCAGCATCCGCTGGACCGCGGGTGGGCGGTGTTCGCCGACATGCCGGCAGTGGCGGCGTGCCTGCCCGGCGCGGAGATCACCGAGAGCAACGGCGATGCGGTGAAGGGCAGGATCAGCGTCAAGTTCGGGCCGCTGCGCGCCGCCTTCGCCGGCGGCGCCACGCTCGAGCGCGACGAGGCGGCGAAGCGCGGCGTGATCCACGGCGCCGGGCAGGACGCGCTGTCGTCCTCGCGCGCGCGCGGCGACATCGCCTACCAGCTGTTCGACGCCGGCGGCGGCGCGACGCGCATCGCCATCGGCATCGACTACAGCCTGCAGGGGCCGCTGGCGCAATTCTCGCGCGGCGGCCTGGTGAAAGAATTCGTCGGCCGCATGGTGGCGGAGTTCGGCAGGAACCTGGACGCGCATCTCGCCGGCGGCGCGCGCCGCGCGGCCGAGCTCGACGCGGGCGGCGTGTTCTGGAAATGGCTCTGGACGCGATGCAAGGCGCTGTTCAACTAGGGGAGGCACAGTCAATGAAACCATGCAGAGCGGTGGCGGCAGCGTTGCTGGGCGTGTTTGCAGGCGCGGCCTGGGCGCAGGACAAGCTCGCGGTGCGCCTGGACTGGACACCGTGGGGCATTCACGCGGCGATCCATCTCGCCGCCGAGAAGGGCTGGTTCAAGCAGAACGGCATCGATGCCACCGTCGAGGACGGCAACCGGGCTGGTATCTGGGACACGCCTGGTACACGCTGCTCGTCACGCTGGGGGGCTTCGCGCTGGCTGTGCTGATCGGCGTGCTGCTCGCCATCCTGATCGTGGAATCGCGCCTGCTCGAAAAGAGCATCTATGCGCTGATCGTCGGCCTGAACAGCGTGCCCAAGGTGGCGGTGGCGCCGCTGTTCGTCATCTGGCTCGGCACCGACGCCGAGCCGAAGATTGCCATCGCATTTCTCATCGCCGTGTTCGCGATCGTCATCGACGCGGTGCTCGGCCTGAAGTCCGTGCCGCCCGACATCCTGGATCTCGCGCGCTCGCTGCGCGGCGGGCGCCTCGCCACGCTGTGGCGCATCCGCTTTCCGTGCGCGCTGCCTTCGCTCTTCGCCGGCATGAAGGTGGCGATCGGCCTGGCGCTGGTCGGCGCGATCGTCGGCGAGTTCGTCTCCTCGCAGCGCGGTCTCGGCTACGTCATCCTGAGCGCGCAGGGCATGTTCGACACCGCGCGCGTGTTCGCCGCCATCCTGGTGCTGGCGGCGATGGGCGTGGCGCTCTTCTGGCTCATCGCGGTGCTCGAGCGCCTCGCCATCCCGTGGCATGCATCGCAGAAGGAACCCGTTTCATCCCACTAGAGAAGGAGTCACCATGGCACTCGTCCCCATCGCCAAGCAGGGCAACTACCTCCACATCTACGACTTCAAGGTCGATCCGGACCACATCGACGACTTCATCCGCCTGTTCAACCAGTTCGACTACTCCGACGCCAACCCGATGCACAAGTCGCCGGCGCAGGTGAAGGACGGCGCGCTGGTGCAGGACGTGAAGGACCCGACGCGCTTCTGGCTGATCGGCGAGTGGGCCGACATCGAGGTGCACGCGCGGATTCTGAAGGAGTTCAAGGGCATCAAGCCCGAGTTCATCAAGCACATCGTCGGCGGCAAGTTCACCCCCGACTACGGCAAGGTGGTGTCGGCGACTCCGCAGCACATCCTCGACAAGGCGCAAAAAGAGCGGGCGTGAAGCTCTACACGTTCTTCCGCTCGTCGACGTCGTACCGGCTGCGCATCGCGCTCGCCTGGAAGAAGCTGCCGTACGAGCCCGTGTACACCAGCCTGCCTGGAATGAAGCACAAGGACCCCGCTTTTCTCGCGCTCAACCCGCAGGGACTGGTACCAGCACTGGTGAGTGATGAAGGCAAGGCGTACACGCAGTCGATGGCGATGATCGAATGGCTCGACGAGCGCTATCCCGAGCCGCCGCTCATGCCGCGCGGCCGCGAGGAGAAGTGGTATGTGCGCTCGGTGTCGCAGATCATCGGCTGCGAGATGCACCCGCTCAACAACACGCGGGTGCTGAAGTATCTGAAGAGCGCGTATGGCCTGGACGACGGCAAGGTCAACGGCGACTGGTACCCGCACTGGATCGCCGAGGGCTTCCAGGGCCTGGAAGGCTTTCTCGCCTCGGAGAAGCGCTCGGGCGCCTACTGCTTCGGCGAGCAAGTCACGATGGCCGACGTCTGTCTCGTGCCGCAGGTGTTCAATGCGCAGCGCTTCAATTGCGACCTCAAGGCGTATCCCACGGTGATGGCGATCTTCGAGCGCTGCATGAAGCTGCCGGCGTTCTCGCAGACCCGGCCCTCGACACAGGGAGACGCGGCCTGACGCTCCCGCAGCAGCCGTATTTCGGCTACTCCACCATCGTCGACCGGCCGCAGTTCTCCTGGCCCGGCGGCAAGCGCCTCGCGTTCCACCTCTGCCTCAACCTCGAGGCGTTCGCCTATGACACCGGCCTCGGCATCTCGTACTCGCCGGGCCTGCCGCATCCGAACTCGTACAACTGGGGCTGGCGCGAGTACGGCAACCGCGTGGGCGTGTGGCGGCTGATCAAGCTGTTCGACCAGCTGGACCTGCCGGTCTCGGTGCTCCTGAACAGCGAGGTCTACGGCCATTGCCCCGAGGTGGTGACGGCGCTGCGCAGGCGCGGCGACGAGATCGTCGGCCACGGCCGCACGAACTCGGAGCACCAGAACGACTTCAAGGAAGAGGGCGAGCGGCAGCTCATCGCCGAGGTCACCGGCGCCATCCGCCAGCACGAGGGAAAGCCACCCGCCGGCTGGCTATCGCCCGGCGTGAATCCGAGCAGGGTCACGCCCGACCTCCTGCGGGAGGCGGGCTACAAGTACCTGCTCGACTGGCCGATGGACGACCAGCCGGTGTGGATGCGAACGCGCAGCGGCCCGATCCTCTCGCTGCCATACCCGCACGAGGTGAACGACATTCCGATGATCGCGCTGCATCACGGCACCGCGGACAGGTTCGCCGAGATGATCATCGACAACTTCGAAGAGATGCTCGAGCAGTCGCGCGAGCACTCGCTCGTCTACGGCGTCTCCATCCACGCCTTCCTCGTCGGCCAGCCGTACCGGCTGCGCCATTTCCGCCGCGCGATGCAGCACATCCGCCAGGCGCCCGACCGCGTCTGGTTCGCGACCACTGGCCAGATCGCCGAGCACTACGCGAAGCTTTTTCCGGCCGGTTAGCGCTTCCGGAGTGTCCAATGTCTGGCGCCCAGGCGTGGTCGAAATGCTTCGCGCGCATGGCGTCGAAGTGGTCTTCGGCCTCTGCGGCGACACCGCGTGGCGGCCTTCGAGCACTGGCTCGTCCACGGCGCGGGCCATGCCTGGTCGGGCGGCGACGGCTCCGCCGTGTACGCGGACGCGAAGGGGCCGGATGCGTCGCGCGAGATGCTGCGCTTCTTTCGCGTGCGATAAGCACGCTACCGCTTCGCGGCCTGGATCATCTCCCACAGCCGCGGCGGCGAGAGCGGCAGGCTCCTCGGCTGGACGCCGAGCGCCGCGAGCGCCGCGGCGACCGCGTTGCCGATCACGCCGCCCACCGAGATGAGGCCGCCTTCGCTCGCGCCCTTCGCGCCGCCCATGAGGCCGATGTCCGTCGGCGCGTGCTCCATCACGATGCCGCGCAGCGCGGGGAAATCGCTCGCGCTCGGCAGCAGGTAGTCGGCGAGCGAAGCGGTAAGGAAGTTTCCGTCGCGGTCGTATTGCAGGTGCTCGAGGAACGCGCCGCCGAGGCCCTGCACCAGCGCGCCGATGAGCTGGCCGTGCGCGGTGAGCGGGTTGATGACGCGGCCCATGTCCTGCACCACCACGTAATCGAGCAGGCGCACGTGCCCGGTCTTCGGGTCGACCGCGACATGCGCCGCCGCCGTGCCGTAGGAATAGGTGTGGCGAGTGTTGGCGTACGAGGCCTCAGCCGTGATGCCGTGCGCCGCGAGCGCCTTGAGATCCACATCCTCGAGGTTGAAATCGCTCGAGGCACGGCCGAGGCGCTGTGCCACCTTCTCCTTGATCTCGCGCGCGGCCAGCAGCACCGCGGACCCGCCCATGACGGTGGCGCGGGAGTGGTAAGAGCCGAAGCCCTCGGCGACGCCGGTGGTGGAACCGTGGAAGATGCGGATGCGCTCCATCGGCAGCCCCAGCGCATCGGCGGCGATCTGCACCATCACCGTCTCGACGCCCTGGCCGACGTTGGTGGAGCCGACGAAGACCGAGACGTTGCCGTCGGGGTCGAGCACGATGCGCGCGCCTTCGCGCGGGCCCGTGGCGCCGCCTTCGATGTAGCAGCCCAGGCCGAGCCCGTGGTAGCGGCCGTCGATCAATTTGCCTTGCAGCTGCTTCTTCTCCTCCCACCCGAATTCCTGAAGGCAGCGATCGAGCGTGAGGCGATAGTCGCCGCTGTCGAGCTCTTCCTTCTTCTCCGGCGGACGCGCGGTGGCGATGGGGTAGGGCATCTCGGCGACCGTCGGCAGGTTGCGGCGGCGGAACTCCACCGGGTCGATGCCGAGGTCCTTCGCCGCCATGTCGAACAGGCGCTCGCGGAAGAAGTCGCTCTCGTAGCGGCCGGGTCCGCGGTAGGTGCCGACCGGGCACTTGTTGGTGAGCAGCGCGTGCGACTCGACGTGGTAGTTCGGCACGCGGTAGCAGCCCGACAGAAACTGCGCGACGTTGCGCGCCGGGATCGAGCCGTTGGCGCGGAAGTAGGCGCCCATGTCGACCCACACTTTCCCGCGCAGCGCGACGATGGTGCCATCCTTCTCGCACAGGAGCTCGAGCTCGCAGTCCATCTCGCGTGAGTGGTTGGCGGCGAGCAGGTTCTCGCGCCGGTCCTCGATCCACTTCACCGGGCGAGCGAGCTTGCGTGCAGCGAACGGGATGAGGAAGTCCTCGGGATAGAACTCGCCGCGCACGCCGAAGCCGCCGCCGACGTCGCCCTCGATCATGTCGATGCAGTCCTCGGGCAGGTCCATGTTCTTGGAGAGGGTCCGGCGCGACTGGAACGGCACCTTGGCCACGCCTTCGACCGTGAGCTTGGTGCGCGCGCCGTCCCACGAGGCAAGCACGCCGCGCGGCTCCATCGTCACCGCGGTGTGGCGCTGCACCGAGAAGTGCTCGCGGCGCACGTAAGGCGCCCCGGCGTTGAGCGCGTCGCCTTTGGTTCCGGTGTACGTCTGCGCGAGGTTCGAGCCCTGCGCTTCGAACAGGAGCGCCTCGCCTTTTTCCGCCGCGCGCCGGTCGGGGACCGGCGCCAGCGGCTCGATGTCGAGCTCGATCGCATCGGCGGCGTCTTCGGCCTGCGCGAGCGAATCGGCCACCACCACGGCCACCGGCTCGCCGACGTAGCGCACCTTCGCCTGCGCGATCACCGGCTGCTCGAAGGGCACGACCTCCGGCGTCGGCAGCAGGCGCAGCGGCACGGTGGGCACGGTGCCGCCGTCCTTGGCGATATCCGCGGCGGTGAAGATGGCGCGAACGCCCGGCATGCTGCGGGCGTTGCGGATGCTCACGTTGCGCAGGATGCCGTGCGGCACCGAGCTCCTCACGATCGCCGCGTGCAGCATGCCTTCGCGGTGCAGATCGTCGACGTATTGGCCGCGCCCGCGCAGAAGCCGCAGGTCCTCGATGCGCTCGATCGGCCGCCCGACGTAGCTCATCGCGCTGCTTGGATGATCTCCCACACGCGCGAAGGCGTCAGCGGAAGAACGCGCGGCACCGCGCCGAGCGGCGCGAGCGCGGCCGCCACGGCGTTGGCGACGACGCCGCCTACCGCGACGATGCCGCCTTCGCCGGCGCCCTTGGCGCCGAGCGGATTCACCGGCGAGGGCACGTCCTCGAGCACGAACGCGCGCACGCTTGGGAAATCGGTCGACGTGGGCAGCAGGTAATCGGCGAGCGAGCCGGTGAGGAATTGGCCGTTCTCGTCGTACTGGAAGTGCTCGAGGAGCGTTCCGCCCAGGCCTTGAACCGCGGCGCCGACGATCTGGCCGTTGGCGAGCAGCGGGTTCACGATCTTGCCGATGTCCTCGACCGTGACGTAGTCGATGACGCGCACATGGCCGGTGCGCGGATCGACCGCGACGTGCGCCGCGGCCGTGCCGCTCGCGTAGGTGTGCCGATGGTTGTGGAAGGTGGTTTCCACCGAGATCGGGGCGAGCGCCTTCAGGTCGACATTTTTCAAACTGCCAACGTCGTGACCCAGACGTTTGCCGATCTCGTCCTTCAGTTCCTTCGCCGCCATCAGCACCGCCGTGCCGCTCATGACGGTGGAGCGCGAGTGGAACGAGCCGAAGCCTTCCTTCACTGCGGTGGTCGAGCCGTGGAAGATGCGAAGCTTGTCCATCGGCAGCCCGAGCGCGTCCGCGGCGATCTGCACCATCACGGTCTCGAGCCCCTGGCCGATGCTCGTGCCGCCGACGAACACGCTGACGCCGCCGTCGGCGTCGAGCACCATGCGCGCGCTCTCGCGCGGCCCCGCCGCGCCGCCTTCGATGAAGCAGGTGAGCGCGATGCCGTGGTAACGACCGTCGACCAATTTGCCTTGTAGTTTCTTCTTTCCCTCCCAGCCGAATTCCTTAATGCAACGATCGAGCGCGATCTCGTAATTGCCGCTGTCGAGCTCCTCCTTCTTCTCGGGGAGATTGAGCGTGGCGAGCGGGAAGGGGAACTCGTCCTTGCGCGCGAGGTTCTTGCGCCGGAACTCGACCGGGTCGACGCCGAGCTCGCGCGCGGCGAGGTCGAACATGCGCTCGCGGAAGAAATCGGCCTCGAAGCGTCCCGGCCCGCGGTAGGTGCCGACCGGCGTCTTGTTCGAGAGGAACATCGTCGACTCGATGTGGAGGTTCGGGATGCGGTAAGGTCCCGACATCATCTGCGCGCAGTTCCTCGGCACCATGGTGCCGTTGGCGCGCGCATAGGCGCCCATGTTCACCCAGATGTGCCCGCGCAGCGCGAGCACCGTGCCGTCCTTCTCGCAGGCGATCTCGAGCTCGGCCTCGATCTCGCGTGAATGGTTGGCGGCGAGCAGGTTCTCGCGCCGGTCCTCGACCCATTTCACCGGGCGGCCCAGCTTGCGCGCGGTCCAGGGGATGAGGAAGTCCTCGGGGTGGAACTCCCCGCGCACGCCGAAGCCGCCGCCGACGTCGCCCTCGATCATGTCGATGCAGTCCTCGGGGAGATCCATGTTCTTCGCGATCACCTTGCGGGACTGGAACGGCACCTTGGCCGCGCCTTCGACGGTGAGCTTGGTCTTCGCGCCGTCCCAGGTGGCCAGCAGCCCGCGCGGCTCGAGGCACACCGCCGAATGGCGGTTGGTGGAGAGGCGCTCGCGCCGCACGTACGGTGCTTTCACCGAAAGGGCGTCGCCCTTGGCGGCGATGTAGCTGATCGGAATGTTGGTTCCCGCCTCCTCGATGAGGAGCGAGCTGTTCTTGACCGCGGTTTCGCGGTCGGGCACCGGGGCGAGCGGCTCGATGTCCGCCTCGATCGCGTCGAGCGCGTCCTCGGCCTGCGCGAGCGTGTCGGCGACCACGATCGCGATCGGCTCGCCTACATAGCGCACCTTCTTCTTGGCCATGCACGGCTGCTCGAAGGGCAGGAGCTGGTCGACCGGCATGAGGCGCACGGGAATCGCCGGCACCTTGGCATTGCCCGGCGCGATATCCTCGCCGGTGTACACCGCGCGCACCCCGGGCATCGCGCGTGCCTTGCCGGTATTGATGTTCCGAATCCGGCCGTGGGGGACCGAGCTCCGAAGGATTGCGGCGTGGACCATGCCGTCCCTGTGCAGATCGTCGACGTACTTGCCGCGTCCGCGCAGGAGACGCAGGTCCTCCAGGCGCTCGATCGACTGTCCGACGTAGCTCATTTCTTGTAGGCCGGGCGGGCGGCGTAGACCGCCTCGACGATGTTCACGTGGCCGGTGCAGCGGCAGATGTTGCCCGAGAGCACGTCGCGGATCCGGTCCTTGTCGGCGTCGGGCTCCTCGGTGAGGAGCGCGTGCGCGGTCATGAGCATACCGGGGGTGCAGAAGCCGCACTGCAGCGCGTGGTGCTTGCGGAACGAGGCCTGCAGCGGCGTGAGGTCCTTGTCGTTGGAAATTCCTTCGACGGTGGTGACCTTCGCGTCCTCGGCCTG
>DASYPG010000623.1:0-7722 GCA_036006885.1 Burkholderiales bacterium
GACGCCGCGGTCGAGGAGATTGTCCGCCGCGGACCCGCGGGCGCCTTCGCGGTGGTCGGCGTCGCCACGGCCGTCGTAGTGCTGATCTTCTTCGTGTTCTACCTGCTCGTGTACCTCCCGCGCGGGGTCATCCAATGAGCAGCGAATCGGTCGCGGTCGCGGCCGAGCGGCGCTGGGCGATCGTCGTCGGCCTGATCATCTCTTCCATCATCCTGGTGATGGTCTTCACTGGCCTGCACTGGGCGGCGATGCCGCCTTCGCGCGTCGAAACCGTCGACCCGCGCACGCTTCATGTTTCCGGGGAGTTCGTCGAGAACAATCTCGGCACGAGTGTCGCCGCCGACGGCAAGGTCGTGGTGCGCCTGGTCGCGCAGCAGTACTCGTTCCATCCGCAATGCCTGCTGGTCCCCGCCGGGATCCCCGTCACTTTCCGCGCGACCAGCACGGACGTGATCCATGGGTTCAACGTCGCGGGAACGAACGCCAACACGATGCTCATCCCGGGCTTCGTCGCGACCTTCACGACCACCTTCCGCAACCCGGGCGAGCACCTGATGCCGTGCCACGAGTATTGCGGCACCGGCCACGAGGCGATGTGGGCGCGCGTAAGAGTGCTCCCGGCGGACGAATTCCGCGCCAAGGGCGGACGGGGGGAAAGGCTGAGCTGTGTTCCACGCTAAGCGCCTGGTGCTCGCGCATTTCTGGGTGGCGTTCGCCGCCTTCGCGGTGGCCATTCTCCTCGGCGAGTGGCAGATGATCGTCCGCAGTCCCCTTCATGCCTGGATCAGCAACCCCGAGCACTACTACCGTTCGGTGACCGCGCACGGGACGGCCATGGCGTACGTGGTGCCGACACTCGTGGCGATGGGCTTCGGCTATGCGATCTGCGAGCTGGCGCTAAGGCGTCCCCTCGTGGGCATGCGCTGGGCGTGGGCGGGCTTCTGGCTCGCGATCGGCGGCACGCTGATGGCTTCCGCGCCCGTCGCCGCCGGGCGCGCGACGGTTCTGTACACGTTCTACCCGCCGCTCATCGGCAGCGCGTTCTATTACCTCGGCATCGTGCTGGTCGTGGTCGGCTCGTGGATCTGGGTCGCGCTGATGGCGATCAACCTGCGGGCGTGGCGCAAGGCACATCCGGGCGCGACCGTGCCGCTCGCCATGTACGGCAACGTCGCGGGCGCCTACCTTTGGGCGTGGACCTCGGTGGGCGCGGCCATCGAGATCCTCGTGCTCATCCTGCCGGTGGCGCTCGGCTTCAAGGACACCATCGACGCGGGCCTCGCGCGAGTCTTTTTCTCTTGGACGCTTCACGCCATCGTCTATTTCTGGCTCATGCCGGCGTACATCGCCTTCTACACGATCGTGCCGCGCGCGATCGGCGGGCGGCTGTACAGCGACACCATGGGGCGCGTTGCCTTCGTTCTCTTCCTGGTGTTCTCCATGCCGATCGGCATCCACCACCTTTTCGCCGATCCCCAGGTGGGCGCCGGATTCAAGTTCGTGCACGCGCTGATGACGGCCATGGTCTCGGTGCCGACGCTCCTCACGGTTTTCACGATCGCCGCGTCGGTGGAGATCGCCGCGAGACTGCGCGGCGGGCGTGGAGCGTTCGGCTGGCTGGAGGCGCTCCCCTGGGAAAACCCGATGATGCTCGCGGTCGCGTTCTCCTTCGTGATGCTCGGCCTCGGGGGCGCGGGCGGCATCATCAACATGAGCTACCAGCTGAACGAGACAATTCACAACACGCAGTGGGTGACGGGTCACTTCCACCTCATGTTCGGGGGCGCGATCGTCATCATGTATTTTGCGATCGCCTACGACCTGTGGCCGCAACTCACCGGTTGCGCCCCGCTGCCCGCGGGCCTGGTGCGGGCCCAGCTCTGGACCTGGTTCGTCGGGATGCTCGCGCTCACGATGCCGTGGCACCTCGTGGGCATCCTGGGCATGCCGCGCCGCATGGCGTATTACGACTACACCCACCCGGCGCTCGAAGCGCAAGCCTGGACGGTGACGGCGTCGGCGCTCGGGGGCGCGGTGCTGGCCGTTTCGGCCGCGCTGCTGGTCTACATCCTTTGGCGCTCCCAACGCCGCGCGGGCACTCCGGAGACGTTCGAGTTCAGCATTCCGGTGCACGCGGCCGCGCGGGTACCGGCGGCGCTCAACGGCTTCGCGCTTTGGGTGGGGATGATGATCGCGCTTACGCTTGTGAACTACGGCTTCCCCATCGCCCAGCTCGCCGTGCTGAAGGAGACCTCCGTGCCGGCGGCGCGAGTGGGAGTGCGGTGATGCGCGATCGCACGGTGCTGTGGAGCGTCGTCGCCTTGGTCGCGCTGACCGTGATCTCGATGGCTATCGGCTTCGTGTGGCTGCCCTCCGTGCACGCGGATTTCACGGTCAAGGGCTTGTGGGACGGCATCTGCCGCGCCGCGGGCGTTCCCGCGAGCTGGGGAACAGCCGCCGAGGGGGCGCCGGCGCCGGTGCGCACGACCGCGGTGGTGCTCGAGCCCGCGATGGCGCGCCCGGGCTCCGCGGACGCGGTCGGGCGAGGCGCGACGCTCGCCTTGCAATGCACCATGTGCCACAGCGCGCGCGGGGCGAAGGAGGCCAATGCGCCCAACCTCGCCGGCCAGTACACGGAAGTGGTGATGAAGCAGCTAAGCGACTACCAGAAGGGCGATCGCACGAGCGCAATCATGCAGGCGCTCGCCGGCAAGCTCTCGGCCCGCGACATGCAGGACCTCGCCTTGTACTACGCCCAGCTGCCCCGCCCGAAGAACACGCCGGTTACCGACATGGGTGTGGTGCCGCCGCTCGTGAAAACGGGCGATCCGATGCGTAACATCGCTCCGTGCGCCGCATGCCACGGCGGCATGGAGCAGAAGCTGGGCACGCCGTGGCTGGAAGGCATGCCGAAAGAATACCTGGCGCAGCAGCTCGCGCACTTCGCCTCGGGCGAGCGGCGCAACGACAGCCATGCGCAGATGCGCAACATGGCGCGCGCGCTTACCGCGAAGGAAATCGAAGAGCTGGCCGCGTTCTATGCGCGGCAGGCGGAGTGATGTTTCAGTCCTTGCCCTTCCGCATGTTCACGAATACGTGATAGGCGATGGCGTCCCAGGCGTTGTGGATTCCGATGAAGAGCAGCAGCAGCACCGCTCCCGCCACGCCAAGTAACGCGTCGTGCGCATGGGAAACCGCGACCCACGCGCAGATGATCAGCAGCGCATACCCCACGAGCGGCAGCAGACAGTAGTACACCCAGTCGTCGAAGTCCGGACGATAGGAGGTTTGCTTCCGCATGCGCCGCGCGACGATGAGGCTGTAGACAACCCCGGCCAGGCCGACGAATCCCCACAGCGCCGCGACGGCCGCGACCCCTTCCCATGGAATGCGAACCAGCGCGGACAGAAGCAGCGCGGCGCTGAAATGCACGATGGTCGGCGTCGCAAATGCGGGCCCGGCTTCGTGGACGCGCGGCGGAGGGTTCTCGGCGATCAGCGTCATGACGACGAATTGCACTCCGATCAGGGCGCCGGCCGCCGCGCCCACAATCACGTAGAAGCTCTCCCATTCCTCGAAAGATGGCATGTCCTATCCCCGGCAAGGCAGCGTTCAGGATTTGAATCTTTGGAAGCTGTAAGCGACTCGCGGACTGGCTTTACGCTCATAGGCGAGCTGGGCGACGAGCAATCCGAATGGCTCGGTATAGCGGGCGATCCGCAGCGGCCCCGCGTCGACCGGCTCGAAGCCGACGTCGCGGATCAGCCGGGCGGCCACGGTCTTGCCGCGCCGATCGTCGCCGCAGTACACCAGGCTCGGCCTCGCCGCCTTGCGCCTGCCTGCGTACACATCGAAGAGCACTTCGCTCGGCACGGTGTTGAAGGCTGCCACCACGCGCGCGGTGGAGATTTTCCTGGCCAACTCCTCCGCGCCGGAGGATGTTTGGCCGATGATGAGCGCCGTGTCGTCGGCATTCATCGGCAGCGAGCAGGTGAGGACGACTTTTCCGGCGAGGTCTCCTGCCTGGGCGAGCACATCGTCGATTCGCGACCAGTGGACGGCGAGCAATAACGCGTCCGCTGCCTGCGCCGCCTCGCGCGCGTTTCCGGCCCGCGCCTTGCCCCGGGCTTTTCGCGCGAGGCTCTCGAGCTTCTCTTCACTGCGGGCGTAACTGAAGACCACCTCGTGGCCGGATCGGGCGAACAGCGTCCCGAGCTTCCCACCCATCAAGCCCGAACCGAGAATGCCGATGCGCATGGCCCTACCGGAATGTTCCGGTAAGTTTACTTCCTAGAAAAGCCTAACGGTTTCGTGAGCGCCGCGGCCGGGCCGGCTGAAGAGCAGGAGCCGGCGCCGATGCCCACGGCATCTTGGCGGAGAGCGCGCTGGCGCTGGGCTTGCCGATGAGCTCGCCAAACACCGACTGGTTCCCGCAGCGCGCGCACACCACGACTTCGCGGCGATCCGCGCTCAGCGGGAAAGCGGGGTAGAAGTCCTCGCCCTGGCAGGCTGCGCACTTGACGAAGTTGCCACCGTGCTTGAGTCGCATCGCCGGGAAGGTTACCGCGCGGCTCGCGGGTCGCGCAGTCAAAAACCGCACGAGCGCGCAAACTCACAGAACCTCACAGGCGCGCCACCTGCACCAGTTCTCGCTCCACGAGCGATGCGCGCACTTCTCCATGCGCGCGGTGGCAAGAAGTTCTCGCGCTAGCTTTGTCGGTTTTTCCGCGACAGCTGGGCGATGAGTCCGTCGACACCGTTGTTGCGCACTTCCTCGGCGAAGCTGCTGCGGTAGGTCGCCACGAGGCTGATGCCGCCGATCCGCACGTCGAAAACCTTCCATTGCGCACCAACCCGGGCGAGGTCGTACTCGACCGCGATGGACTCGGCGCCGGACTGCCGGATCAGGGATTTGACCGTCACTTCGGTGTCGCCGGCGGCCGCGCGCAGCGGCCTGAACTCGATCGCCTGGTCGCGGTAGCTCGCGAGCGCGCCGGAGTACGTGCGCACGAGGAGCGTCTTGAACTCCTGCGTGAGGCGATCCTGCTGCTCGGGTGTGGCGCGGCGCCAGCCCGGCCCGACGGCGAGCTGGGTGATCCGGCGCAGGTCGAAGTGCGGAACGATCTTCGCCTCGACCAGCGCGGCGATCTTCGCGGCATCGCCCGCCTGGAGCGCTTTGTCCCTGCGGA
The DNA here is from genome assembly GCA_036006885.1 of Burkholderiales bacterium. Lineage (GTDB taxonomy): Bacteria > Pseudomonadota > Gammaproteobacteria > Burkholderiales > SG8-39 > SCGC-AG-212-J23. The sequence goes on from DASYPG010000623.1 coordinate 5,190, forward strand.
TCTCTGCGATGATCTCGCCGGACAGGTTCTTCATGAGAACGTCGGGCGGTACTTCCTGGGATTGGGCCGCCGGAACGGCGAACAACCAGGCGAACGCAAATGCCAGGCTCAGGGTTTCGCTCATCGTCGATTTCCGTTCGGTGGAGCCGCCGGCCGCGCGAGCTGCCGCACCGGCCGGCTCCTTACGCGCATCGGCTACAGCGCCGGAGCGATGAAGTTCTGGTCGTTCGCCCAGGGATTGCTTTGCTGGCTGCTCGACTTGCTGTCCTTGCTGTTGCGCTCGCCACGGGTCTGGATGTTGGGCGGCGACGCGCGATCCGCCTGGGTCTCTTCGTACGGCGCGGAAACGTTGACGGCGAACGCCGGAACGGCGAGAAGTGCAAGCGAGGCAGCTACGAGGATGCGTTTCATGATCTGTTCCTTTGTAAGTTTAAGTTGGTTACTTACTACCCTGTACAGTGTGTCGGCCCCGTGCATCCGGACTGTTTCGTCCAAGAGACGCGCCGTTACAGCCGCAACCGACTACTCGTACTCCGCGCGCGGCCCGCGGCTGCGCGGATCGAGCCGCACCCGCTCGCCCACGACGAATGGCTGCATCCCACCTTCGCGCAGAATGACTTCGCGCCCATCGTCGACACGGATCACCAGCTCGTTGACCGTCTCGGGCCTGACCGCGTGCTCGAAGACGTTCGGTAGCAGCTCGAGGACCGGGACCTGGCGCACGCACTCAACCGTGCCGAGCCCGCTGAAGTCGAACTCCTGCGGCGCGTACTCCGCGGCATGAGCCGTCGACACCAAGCCAGTCAGAACCAGGGCGGCGGCGACTTTCTTCATGCAGCGCACGATATACGGTCGAGCCGTCGCAACGGTTGCATGGAATCGGCTAGGCATTACGTCTGACACGAGACGCATGGATAAAAAAATCCCCGACCTTCAGGGCCCTAAGGGGAGGAGAGGGGGCGGAACCTGAAGCAGCGTCGGGGATGCGGAAGCGATTCTGCTCGTGCACCGTGGCGCGCGCATTTCAACGTCGGAGCACCGCGTGACAGCTGAAATAAAGCCCTTTCATGCGATCGAGATCGAGGCATCGCTGAAGGCCTCGACCACCGCGAGGCCGGAATGGGCCAGCTGGAAGGACTCGCCGGGCTCGAGCACCACGTCGCGGCTGCCGTTCTCTTCCGTGATCCAGACCCGCCCCGAGTGCGCGCGCACGGTACGACCCAGTCCGTCGCGCACCGGCACAGTCTCGCCTCGTGCGAGCAGCAGGATCTTCATTCAGCGCTCTCCTCGGCCGTGGTCATGAGGTGAATGTCCAGCGGCCAGGCGCATTCGACGCCGAGCGCAACGTCGCCATACGGATCGACTGCTTTGCTTTCGTCCGCAGTTTCACTGCCAGCTTTATCGCCCATGACGACAATCATCCGGCGCGCACATATCGCGCGCATTTCTGGTGCGCGGCGTTTTTGTTACAAGCGTAGCTTCAGGCGCGCTTCAGGACGCGCGCGAGCGCGGCGGCGAGCTCGCGAGACTGCACCGGCTTCTTGAGGATCGCGTCGACGCCGGCGGCGAGCGCGCGTTCGCTCATCATCGGCCCGATGTAGCCGCTGACGAGCACGATGGGCAGGTCGCGGCGGCGGCGCCGCAGGGAGCTGGCGAGGTCGGTCCCGGTCAGTCCGGGCATGACCTCGTCGGTGACGACCACGTCGAAGCGCTCGGGCCGGGATTCGAACTCGGCGAGCGCCTTGGCGCCGTCCGGGAACGCGGAGGGCTCGTAGCCGAGTCGCTTGAGGGTCTCCGAGGTCAGCGCCATGAGGGCTTCCTCGTCGTCCACGACCAGCACGCGCTCGCCTTTGCCGCGCACCACCGGAGGCTCGGCGTCGTCGCCCGTGACCACCGGCGATTCGACCTGTGGCAGGTAGATGGCGAAGCAGCTGCCCTTTCCCTGCGTGCTCGTCACCTCGATCGCGCCCGCCGAGTCCATGACGATGCCGTAGACGAGCGAGAGGCCGAGCCCGGTTCCCTTGCCTACCTCCTTGGTGGTGAAGAAAGGCTCGAAGAGGCGCTGGAGCGTGGTCGAATCCATCCCGCTGCCGGTGTCCTCCACCGTGAGGCGGGCGTACCGCCCGGCGTGCAGCGTCGTGTGCTGGAACACGCGATCGGCCTCGACGTTGGTCGGCACGAGGCTCACGCGCAGGTTGCCGCCCCCGGGCATGGCGTGGATGGCGTTGGTGCACAGGTTCATCATGATCTGGTGCAGCTGGGTCGGATCGCCGACCACGTAGAGCGGGGTGTCCGGCAGGCGGGCTTCGAGGTGGATGGAGGCGCCAAGCGAGCCTCTCACCAGCTCGAGGGTTTCCGCGACGATCCGGTCGAGCTCCACCGGCACACGCTTCCCGCGCTGGCTGCGGCTGTAGTGCAGGATCTGCTCGACCAGCGAGCTCGCGCGGTTGGCCGCGGTGAGCACGTTCCGGGCGTAACGGCGCTCGGAGGTGCCTTCCGGGGTACTTTCCACGAGCATCTCTGCGTATCCCAG
>DASYPG010000624.1:0-8089 GCA_036006885.1 Burkholderiales bacterium
GAGCGCGGCCTGCTCGCCGAGGCGCGCAAGGTTTCGGGAAAATCCGTCGCCATGAGGGACGTCAAGCTGCTCGCGCCGATCCCGAACCCCGGAATGGTGCTCTCGGTCGGGATGAACTATCACGCGCACCTGAAGGAGATGAGGACCCCGGTGCCGGAAAAGCCGGCCGCATTCACGAAGAGCGTCGCGAGCATCATCGGTCCGGACGCGCCGATCCGCATTCCGCCCGGCAATCCGGACATGCTCGACTGGGAGGGCGAGTTCAGCGTGGTGATCGGCAAGCCCTGCCACCGCGTGAAAGCGGCACAGGCGCTCGACTACGTCGCGGGCTACACCATCGTCAACGATGTCTCGGCGCGCGACTGGGTCGCGCCGATCTTCGCGGCGACGGGGGTCATGGGACCGATCCACGCGTGGGAGCACAACCTGCTCGGCAAGATGTTCCCGACCTTCTGTCCCATGGGGCCGGTGCTCGCGACGAAGGACGAAGTGCCCGACCCGGGAAACGTCAAGCTGCAGACACGGCTCAATGGCAAGCTGATGCAGGATGCCAGCACCGACGACCTGGTGTTCAGCGTGGTGCGGCTGATCGAGTACTACTCGCAGTTCTATCTTTTCCGGCCCGGCGACGTCATTACCACCGGGTCGCCGAGCGGCGTCGGCTACGGCCGCAATCCGAAGCTCTTCATGAAGGCCGGCGACGTGGTCGAGGTCGAGGTCCAGGGCATCGGCATCCTCAGGAACCCGCTCGCGTTCGATTAGCGAGCGCCACGTCGCGCAGGTGGTCTCGAGGGTTCAAACGACCACTTTTACCGGCCGACTCAGGACAAATGCCACGAGTTCCATGCGACTGACTCTCTTGGGAAATTCGCGGGAAGTATACTGGCCCGATGAACCGGCTGCGGCTCACGTTTTCGTGCTGGGACTACGACCGCACCAGGGCGCTCGCCGACGGCAGCATCCAGCCCGACGGCATCGACCTCGTCTACCTCACGCAGCCGGTGGAGGAAACGTTCTTCCGCATGCTGCGCTACCGGGAGTTCGACTGCTCCGAGATGTCGCTCTCCTCGTACGTCGCCTCGCTCAGGGCCGAGGAGCCGCCGTTCATCGCCATCCCGGTGTTCCCTTCGCGCTTCTTCCGCCACTCGTGCATTTTCGTCTCGGCGAGGAGCGGCATCCGCCGGCCCGAGGACCTGAAGGGCCGGCGCGTGGGCGTCCCCGAGTACCAGATGACCGCGCCGGTGTGGATCCGCGGCATCCTTTCCGACGACTACGGCGTCAAGGTCACCGAGGTCGAGCACTATTCGGGGGGAGAGGAAGAGCCCGGCCGCGACGAGAAGATCCGGCTCAGCCTTCCCGCGTCCATCCGCGTGCAGCCGATCGGCCCGGGCCAGACCCTGTCGCGCATGCTCGCCGAGGGCGAGCTCGACGCGCTGGTCACGGCGCGCGCGCCGTCGACGTTCCGCACCGAGCCGGACAAGGTACAGCGCCTGTTCCCCGACTACGTCGAGAAGGAAAAAGCCTACTACCGGCGCACCCGGATCTTTCCGATCATGCACACGGTCGTCATTCGGGGCGATGTGTACCGCGCCCATCCCTGGGTAGCGCAGTCGCTGTACAAGGCGTTCGCCGCGTCCAAGGCGAAGGCCCTCGAGATGTACCAGCAGACCGCCGCGCTGCCGGCGATGCTGCCGTGGCTGGTCGCGCACGTCGAAGAGACGCGGCGCGAGATGGGCGAGGACTGGTGGCCCTACGGCCTCGCGCCTAACCGGCACGTGCTCGACGCGTTCCTGCGCTATCACCACGAGCAGGGGCTGTCGCCGCGCCGGTTCGCTCCCGAGGAGCTTTTCGCCAAGGAAACCCTGGAGAGCTACAAAGTCTGAACACCCTCGACAAAACGATCACCGGCCTGATGTCGCGGTCTCCGGCGGAGATCGCGCGCGTGCTCGAGAAGGCGAAAGCCGAGGGCGTGAGCGTTTGCGCCTTCTTCCCCAGCTTCACGTTCCAGGCGCGGCTCGTGCTTATCGATCCGAGGGCGGGCCGCCTCGTGCTGAGCCGCAGTCCGGTGGCCGCGGCGAACGCGGCGGTGCTCTCGCGCCCACGCTGCACCTTCCATTGCCAGATGGCCGGCTGGCACGTCGAGTTCGTCGCCGCCGAGCCTCGCGCCGTGGCATTCCGGCGCCGCGAGCTCATCCAGTGCCGCTTCCCGGAGCTCCTCGCGAGCAACCCGCGCCGCAGCCACGACCGCATCGACCTCAAGCCGCCGCTCCCCCTGCGCGTGCACGCCGACACCCGGGGCATCATGCCGTTCGACGCGATGATCCTGGACCTCGGCGCCGGCGGCATCGCCTTCCTGTGCTACGCGTGCAGCATCACCCTCGAGCCCGGCACCGTGCTGCGCGGCTGCCGCATCGTGCTGCCCAACCGCAGCGAGTGCGTTGTCGACCTCGAAGTACGCTACACGCAGGCGATCACGCTTCCGAACGGCCACCGCGCGATGCGCTCGGGGTGCCTGTTCCTTAGCCCCTGCCCGCAGCTCGCCGCGCTGGCGAAGCGCTTCGTCAGGGCCTAGACCGGTTCATATCGGCTCGAGGCGGGCGAGCACCCCATCGGACTCGTCGGTGAGGAGATAGATCAGGCCGTCGGGTCCCATGCGCACGTCGCGGATGCGCCCGAGAACGTTCTTGAGCAATCGCTCTTCTTTGACCACTTTCGCGCCGTCGAGCTGCAGGCGCACCAGCATCTGGTCGCGCAGGGCGCCGACGAAAAGGTTGCCCTTCCAGCGCGGAAAGCGATCGCCGGTATAGAACGCCATGCCCGAGGGCGCGATCGACGGCACCCAGTAGTGGATCGGCTGCTCCATGCCGGGCTTGGCGGTGCCCTCGCCGATCTTGGTGCCGATGCCGTAGTTGACGCCGTAGGTGATCACCGGCCAGCCGTAGTTGGCGCCTGCCCGGATGATGTTCACCTCGTCGCCGCCCTGCGGGCCGTGCTCGTGCGTCCACAGCACGCCGGTCTGCGGATGCAGCGCCGCGCCCTGCTGGTTGCGATGGCCCAGGTCGAACTTCTCGGGCTTCCAGCCGGGCTTGCCGACGAACGGATTGTCCTGAGGCACGCGACCGTCGTCGTGCAGGCGGATGACCGAGCCGGCGTGGTCGTCGGGCTTCTGCGCGCGCGGCATCTCGCCGCGGTCGCCGAGCGTGAGGTAGACATAGCCTGCGCGGTCGAACACGATGCGACCGCCGAAGTGGTTACCGGTGCGCCCCTTCGGGCTCTGCCGGAACAGCACCTGCACGTCCTCGAGCTTGCCGCCGGCGAGGCGCCCGCGCGCGAGCTCGGTGCCCACGCCATCGTCGCCGCGGGCCGCATAGGCAAGGTACACCAAAGAATTCTTTGAAAAATCCGGATGGAGCACGACGTCGTGCAATCCACCCTGCCCGTGCACCGTGACGCGCGGCAGGCCGGCGATCGGCTGCGGCTCAAGCTTGCCGTTGCTGATCGTGCGTAGCCGCCCCGCCTTCTCGGTGACCAGCATGCGGCCGTCTGGAAGAAAGGCGAGCGACCACGGTTGCTCGAGGCCTTTTACGATCTGGACGACGCGGAACGAGTGCTCGTCCGATTTGTACGTCTGGGCGAAAGCGCAGCTGCCGAAGACGGCTGCGAGAACAAGGACGAAGCGCATGCGCCGGATTCTATAATTCCTTATGCACATCCCGCGGATCCTTGCTCTCTCCTGCGCTTTGGTCGCTTTCGGCTGGAGTTTCACTTCGGCCTTTGCCCAGGTCGTCCAATACGATAAGCCAGACCGCGAGCAGTTCCTCCTGCAAGGGGCGCGCAAGGAGGGCGAGGTCATGATCTACACCTCGCTCGTGCCCGAGGATCTCACTGCTCTCGCGGCGGCGTTCGAGCACAAGTACGGCGTGAAACTGAAGAGCTGGCGCGCCAATTCGGAGAAGGTGCTGCAGCGCGCGGTCACCGAGGCGCGCGCCGGCCGGCACGTGGCCGACGCGGGCGAGACCAACGGTCCGCAGCTCGAGGCGCTGTATCGCGAGAAGGGGCTGCAGCCGCTGCGTTCGCCGCACCTCGCGGATCTGATGCCCCAGGCCCTGCGCCCGCACGGGCACTGGGTAGGCACTCGCATCAACATGTTCGTGCAGTCGTACAACACGAGGCTCGTGAGGAAGGAGGAGCTCCCCAAGTCCTACGCCGAGCTCACCGACCCGCGCTGGAAAGGGCGCCTCGGCATCGAGGCCGAGGACGAGGACTGGTTCGCCACGATCGTCACGGACCTCGGCGAGGAAGCTGGCCTGCGTGTGTTCCGCGACATCATGCGTGTCAACGGACTGTCGGTGCGCAAGGGGCATACGCTTCTCGCCGGGCTGGTCGCCTCGGGCGAAATCCCGCTCGCGCTCACCACCTACAGCCATGGCGCGGAGAAGATGAAGCAGCGCGGCGCGCCGGTGGAGTGGTTCGCGATCGCGCCGGCCATCGGGCGCGCCAACGGCATCGGCATCGTGGCACGACCGCCGCATCCGCACGCCGCTGCGCTCTTCGCTGACTTCCTGCTCTCCCCCGAGGGACAGGCAATCCTGCAGAAAGGCGGCTACGTGCCGGCCAACCTGCGCGTGGCGGACCGCGCCCAGAAGCTGCCGCTCAAGTTTGTCGATCCCGCCCTGATGCTCGACGAGAACGACAAATGGAAGAAGCTGTGGGCGCAGATCGTGCTCGGCGCACCGCGGTGAGCGCGACCCGGCTCGACCCGGCACGCACCTGCCTGCTGCTTTTCGATCTGCTGGAAGGCCACGTCAAGCGCGACGCGGCGGCGCGCGAGCGCTTCCACCCGGTGCTCGCCAATGCCGCGGCGCTCCTCGCCGCCGCACGCCGGGTGGGAGCGATGGTGGCGTACGCCAACGCGGATCACCGGCCAGATGATCGCCACCCCGGGCTGCGCGACACCGACAACCGGCTGCGCCCCGTCACGGCCGAAAGCGACCGGCCGGCGATCGTGCGCGGCACGCCTGAGGCGCGCGTGGTGGCGGAGCTGGCGCCGCAAGCGTCGGACTACATCGTCCCGAAGCACCGCTGGAGCGCTTTCCACGGCACCTATCTCGATATCGCATTACGCACGAGGAATGTCGACACGATTGTGCTGTGCGGCGGTTCGACCGACGTGGGCGTCGCCGCGACCGCGTTCGCAGCGCGCGATTTCGATTACAACTTGTTGATCGTTTCCGATGCCTGCACTTCGCCCGAGCAGGACAACCACGCCCAGTTCATGCAGCGGATCTTCCCGCGCATGGCTCGCATTCGCACCAGCGCCGAGGTGCTGCAGATGTTCGGCGCCCCCCTCGAAGACTGCTGAGCCGAGTCAGCGTGGCGGTCCCGTAATCCACAGGTACACCGGGTGGTCCCGCCGGCCTTCGCTCACGTGCATGGACTTGCGCGGCTGCCAGTCTCCCATGTCGTGCCAGTGCGAGACAATGCGCATGCCGGGACCGAGCGCCTGCAGGCGCGGCCGCAGCTTGCGGTTGAAGTCCTGCGAAAGAAACAGCATCACCACGGTGGCGTCGCCGAGATCCACGCCGAAGAGGTCTTCGTTGCGGAACTGAATGCGCTCGGCCACGCCCGCGCCGCGCGCGTGCTCCTGCGCGTCGGCGATGCGCAGCGGATCGATGTCGACGCACACCGCGCGCGCGCCGAGCTTCGCCGCGGCGATCACGACGCGCCCGTCGCCGCAGCCGAGGTCGTAGACCACGTCGCCGGGCTTCACCGCCGCGAGCTGGGTCATCGCCTGCACCACCGGCATCGGCGAAGGGTCGTAGCGCACGCCCGGCGCGCCGGGCTGCGCCTGCGCGAGGCCCCAATAGAGTGCAAGCAGCATGAGTGGTGGAAATAGCCTTGGCATCACTGCAGAATCGCAGGATCGGGGAGAACGGCATGATCCTAGACCACATCGGGCTCGCGGTGCGCGACTTCAACAAGAGCGCGACCTTCTTCCGCAGGGCGCTCGCGCCGCTCGGCATCCAGACCGTGCTGGAGGGCGAAGGCTGGGCGATGCTCGGCAAGGACGGCCGGCCCGAATTCTGGATCGGCGCCCTTGGCATCCCGCCCGGGCCGATCCACATCGCCTTCGCCGCGGAGAACCGAGAGCAGGTGCGCTCGTTCCACCGCGCGGCGCTCGCGGCGGGCGGGCGCGACAACGGGGCGCCGGGGATCCGCACCAAGTACCATCCAGATTACTACGGCGCCTTCGTGTTCGACCCCGACGGGCACAACATCGAGGCGGTGTGCCACCGGCCGGAATGAAAGCGCTTCTTGCCCTTGCAGGCTTGATCTTTTCGCAGGTCTGCGCCGCGCAGGACCGGCCGACGATCATCGGCGCCGCCATCCGCTCGCGGCCGGCGTACGACGGCTCGAGCTCGCAGGTGACCGACTTCATCCCGCAGCTTCGCTACTACGGGAGCCTGTGGTTCGCGCGCACCACCCAGGGCATCCTGGAAGGCGGCATCCGCAACGAGCTGGCACCTGAGTTCTGGGCCGGCGCGCAGATCGCCTACGAAGCGGGCCGCAAGAAGAGCGAAGCGCCCTTCCTCGAGACGCTCGGCGAGCCCGACATCAAAACCAGCGCTTCGGTCGGCCTGCACGTCGAATGGGACCGCCATTTCGGCCGGATGCCGGTCAACTTCCTGATCCGCGCGCGCCAGAACTTCGACACCGACCTCGGCGGCGAGGCCGATCTTCGGGTCAACCTTGGGGTGTTTCAGCGCTGGGGGCTCGAAGGCGCGGTCTTCGGGCAGGCGACCTGGGGAACCGCGAATGCGCTGCAATCGCGCTACGGTGCGGCCGATCCGGGGCTGCTCTTCGTGAGCGCAGGGTTCCTCGCCGGGTACGACGTAACGCGCCACTGGCTGATCGTTGGCAGCTTCGAGTACCGCAAGCTCTACGACCAGGCCGCCAACAGCGTGGTCACCGAGCGCACCACCAACCGCTACGTCAGCGCAGGCCTCGCGTACCGCTTCTAGCGGCGGCCGGACGGGCAGCGTTATAGTCTCCTTTCGATCAGGAGGCAGCATGCGCAAAGTACGCGTCGCGCCCAAGGGCATGGGCATCCACGAGTTCGTCGCCCAGGAAGAAGGCCTCTTCGCCGACGAGGGCATCGACGTCGAGTTCGACTGGAAGACCTTTCGCGGCACGCAATCGAGCTGGAAGCAGTACAAGTATCTCGAGCGTCCGCAGGACAAGCCGTATACCGAGGACGGCGACGGCAGCCTCATCCAGTGCGCCTGCGTCTGGGGCAGCATTTCCAACGCGGCCGCGGGAATGGGTCGCTTCGTTGCGGACGCCTACGGCGTTTCGCCGTGGGCGATCTTCGTGCGCCCGGACTCGAGCATCCGCCAGCCCGAGGACCTGAAGAACGTTCCCGTCTCGGTGGGCTTGCGCGCCGGGAGCCACTTCAACGTCCCTTACCGGCTCGAGAAATACCTGCCGCTCGAGCAGATCAAAGTGGTCAATACCGGCGGCTTCGGCGCGCGCCTGAAGGCGCTGCTCGACCGGGAGGTCGAGGCGGCGAGCCTGCTGCCGCCGCAGATCGACATGGCGCGCCAGCTAGGATTGCGGCCGATCATCGAGGACGAGTTCCATACGCTCTGGTGGGTGCCGCAGACGGCGGCGCAAGAGGACGTGCGCGCCTACCTGCGTGCGCTCGACCGCGCCGAGAAGCTCCTCGATGCCGACCTGGACAAGTACCTTCACCTCTGGAAGATCGCCATCCCGGCCGAGCTCGAGCGGCTGCATTCATGGGACTTCAGCCGCTTCTCGCGCGGCGAGCGGTTCGTCTACCAGCCGATCCCGCGCGCGGAGTTCGACGAGGTGCTGCAGCAGGTCGAGCGCTGGGGCCTCGACGATTACCTGAAAGAGCGCTCTTTCGAAAAGCTGACCTACCGGGTCTAGGAATTCGGGGTCAGAGCCCGAATTCGGCTAGCGTACGACCCGGTTCCTGAGCATCCCGATTCCCTCGACCTCGAGCTCGACCGTGTCGCCGGGCTCGAGGAACTTCATGTGCTCGAGGCCGCAGCCGTCGCCGACCGTG
>DASYPG010000625.1:0-1689 GCA_036006885.1 Burkholderiales bacterium
GACCTGCGCGCGGTGCAGGAGCTCCTCGGGCACGCCAGCATCGCCACCACCCAGGTCTATACGCATCTCGACTTCCAGGCGCTGGCGAAGGTGTACGACGCCGCGCATCCGCGCGCGCGCAAGAAGAACGCGCCGAAATGAGCACGCTGATCCTCAAGAAGGGGCGCGACAAGTCCCTCAGGCGGCGCCATCCCTGGCTCTTCTCCGGCGCGATCGAAAAGGTCTCGGGCAAGCCCGGGGCGGGCGACACGGTCGACATCAAGGACACATCGGGCAAGACGCACGGGCGCGCGGCATACAGCCCGAAGTCGCAGATCCGCGCGCGGGTGTGGACCTTCGACCCGAACGAGGAAGTGGACGCCGCGTTCTTCCGCCGGCGCATCGAGCGCGCCCTCGCGCTGCGAGAGGCGCTGCCGGCGCGGCGCCACACCAACGCGCTGCGCCTGGTTCACGGCGAATCCGACGGCCTGCCGGGCCTGATCGTCGACCGCTACGCCGACGTGCTGGTGGCGCAGTTCCTCGCCGCCGGCGTCGAGCGCTGGCGCGACCCGATCCTCGATACGCTCTCGGAGCTCACCGCGGCCGAGGCGATCTTCGAGCGCTCCGACGCCGAGGTGCGCAAGCTCGAGGCGCTGCCCGCGCGGGTCGGCTTCGCGCGCGGCAACCGCAACGCCTCGCGCTGCCCGATCGTGGAATACGGCCTCAACTTCCGGGTCGACGTCGAGCAAGGCCAGAAGACCGGCTTCTTCCTCGACCAGCGCGAGAACCGGCAGCGCGTGCGCGAGCTCGCCGCGGGCCGCGAGGTGCTCGACGGCTTCAGCTACACCGGCGGCTTTTCCATCGCCGCGCTCGCCGGCGGCGCGCGGCGCGTTACCGCCATCGAAAGCTCCGCGGCTGCTCTCGAAGTGGCGCGCGACAACCTGTCGGCCAATCCGCTGGACAGCGGCAGGATCGAATTCGTCCACGGCGATGTCTTCAAGGAGTTGCGAACCCTGCGCGACCGCGGGGCGACGTTCCAGATGGTGATCCTCGACCCGCCGAAGTTCGCGCCGAGCGCCGCCCAGGTGAAGAACGCCGCGCGCGCCTACAAGGACATCAACCTGCTCGCATTGAAGCTGCTCGCGCCCGGCGGGCTGCTCGCGACCTTCTCGTGCTCGGGCGGGGTATCGGCGGAGCTGTTCCAGTCGATCGTCGCCGGCGCCGCGCTCGATGCCGGCGCCGACGCCAAAATCATCGAGCGTTTCGGCGCCGCCGCCGACCATCCGGTCGCGCTGGAATTCCCTGAGGGGGAATACCTGAAAGGGCTGCTGCTGGTGAAGTCCTAGAGCAATCGGTCCGGGAGCGGGGTCTGACCCCGATTTATAATCCCGCCCTTCGCCAGGAGCAGTCATGGAAGAGAGCAACATGGTGCCGGTGACGATCCTCACCGGGTTCCTGGGCAGCGGCAAGACCACGCTGCTCAACCGGATCCTGAAAGAGGACCACGGCCACCGCATCGCGGTGATCGAGAACGAGTTCGGCGAGATCGGCGTCGACAACGAGATCATCGAGACCGGCGACGAGCAGATCGTCGAGATGAACAACGGCTGCATCTGCTGCACCGTGCGCGGCGATCTGATCCGCATCCTCGGCTCGCTCAGGGAGAAGCGCGACGAGGGCAAGCTCAAGTTCGATCGCGTGGTGATCGAG
>DASYPG010000626.1:0-4784 GCA_036006885.1 Burkholderiales bacterium
CGCGGGGCGCAGGAAGGCGTTGGTGGCGCTCCAGCGCCGGCCGCGCCGCTGGTTCATCTGGAAGTAGGCGCAGCCGAAGTTGTCGCCGCCGTTGAACTGCTTCACCGGGGGGATGCCGCACTCGGCGGCGGCTTCGCGCCATGCGTCGATGATGTCCCAGCGCACGCGCGGGTTCTCGACGCGCACCTCGCCGCCGACGCCGTAGCCGTCGACCGGCCCATCCTCGAAGTCCTCCAGGGCTCTGAAGATCGGCACCACCTCGTCCCACGACCAGCCGCGGTTGCCGAGCGCCGCCCAATGGTCCCAGTCCTCCTTCTGGCCGCGCATGTGGATCATGGCGTTGATCGACGAGCAGCCGCCGAGGACCTTGCCGCGCGCGTAGTGGATCGAACGCCCGGCGAGGTGCTCGTCGGCCTCGGTCTTGTAGCACCAGTCGGTGCGCGGGTTGGCGATGGTGTAGAGATAGCCCACCGGCACCGAGATCCAGAAGTAATCGTCGCGCCCGCCGGCCTCGAGCAGCAGCACGCGCGTGCCGGGATCCTTCGACAGCCGGTTGGCGAGCAGGCACCCGGCGCTGCCGGCGCCGACGATGACGTAGTCGTAGCTTGCGAGTGTCTGCACCGCCCGAACCCCGGGAGCGTATTGTAGTCATGTGGAAGCGAGGCTCATGGAGGCTCTGGCCGCCGCCAGGGCCGCGCATTTCGACGCCGCGAGCGGCGCCTGCGACTACGCGGCGCTGCAGGCTTCGGCCGAGCGCGCGCGGGTAGCCGCCTGCCTCGCCGAGCTGGAGGCGTTCGACCTGCAGCGCGTCGCCATTCCCGCGCAGACCGCGTTCTGGCTGAACGTGTTCAACGCCGTGGTGCTGCGCGACTCGGCCGAGCTCGCCGCGGCGGGCAGCGAGCGCGCCGCCGGCGCCTTCTTCGAGCGCCCCCGCCTCAAGGTCGGCCCGTTCGCCTACTCGCTCGACGACATCGAGCACGGCCTGCTGCGCGGCAACCTGCCCAAATTCGGCGCGCGCCGCGCGCCGATGCAGCGCGACGATCCGCGCCTCGCCTACATGCCGCTCGCCTACGACGAGCGCATGCATTTCGCCATGTACTCGGTGTCGCGCTCGTCGCCGCCGCTCAACGCCTTCGGCGCGGGCCGCCTCGACGCCGAGCTCGAGGAGGCGACCGCGTACTACCTGCAGCGCCATGTGCGGGTCGAGAGCGACGGCGCGCTCGTGGTGCTGCCGCGGCAGCTCCAGTGGTACGCGGACGACTTCGGCGGCGAGCGAAACGCGCTCACCTTCGCGCTCTCGCGGCTCGACGACGAGGCGGTCGACCTCGTCGACCGGCGCCGCGGGCGCGTGAAGGTGCGCTACGCGGAATTCGACTGGCGGCCCAACGTCCGCAGCTAGAATTCACGGAAATGAACACCTCAAGGAGAAGCACATGAGCATCCTGGAGCAGTTCGCGGCCGAGTGCCGCACCATCCTCACGTCCGAGCCCGGCCCTTCCGGCCGGCGCAAGATCTGCATGCGGCTCGAGGGGTTGCTGCGCGATCCCGACTTTGTTTCGTCAAATCTGAATGCACAAACCCCGGAGCGCCAAGTGCTTTACGAGGATCCCGAGCTCGGCTTCTGCATCCTCGCGCACCGGTACAACGGGGCGAAGAGCTCGCCGCCGCACGACCACGGGCCCTCTTGGGCGATCTACGGCCAGGCGAAGGGCGAGACCGAGATGACCGACTATGAACTGGTCGCGCCCGCCAGCGCCGACAAGCCGGGCAAGGCGAAGGCGCTGCGCACCTACAAGCTCACGCCCGGCGCGGCGTACCTCTACAACGAAGGCGACCTGCATTCACCGCGGCGCACCGGCCCGACCCAGCTCATCCGCCTCGAGGGCACGAACATGGATCGCATCAAGCGGTTGAAATTCGAGGCGGTTTGAATGCCCAGGCTCGATTTCATCCAGGAACACGACACGGACGCTGAGGCCCGCGCCCTCATCGCATCCGCCGAGCGCAGCGGTGCACCCGACCCCAGGGTGGTGCGCATCATGGCCCGCTCGAGCGCGGGCAGGGCATGGGTGAAATGCTGGAACAGCGTCCTTTATGAAGGCCGGCTGCCGCACAAGCTGAAGGAGATGTGCCGTATCCGCATCTCGGTGGCGCACAGGTGCGGCTACTGCTCCACGGTGCGCTCGAACGTCGCGCGCGCGGAAGGGCTCACCGAGGAGCGGGTCCAGGACCTTCTCCACGAGGGCACACAGCTCTCGCCGCGCGAGAAGGCGGCGCTCGAATACGCCGACCTTTTCAAGTCGGGAGACGAGGCGATCGACTCGGACGCGGTCTACGCGAGGCTGCGCGGCCACTTCAGCGAGGAAGAGATCATCGAGCTCGGGATGCTCTGCGCGCAGACGGTCGGCGTAGGACGCCTGGTGCGCTCGCTCAACATCCTGTCCTGGGAAGAGGCCTGCGCGCTCGATCCTTCCCTGGCTTAGGCAGCAGCTTCGACGATCCTCACGTCTCGCTCGGCACCCTTGCCGAGCGCCTTAAGCGCGGCCTGGTAACCGGGGCTGTCGTGCGCGGCGAGCGCCTTCGCAACGCTCTCCCATTCGGTGACCACAGTGCGCTGGCTGAGGCCGTGCTCATAAGTCTTGGCCGGGTTGCCGCGCACGAGGAAGCGGCCGCCCGCGGCTTGGATTGCCGGTCCGGCGAGCTTGGCATAGGCGGCGAGCGCCTCGGGGTCGGAAATCGAGCGGTAGCAGGTGATCCAGTAAGCCTTGGCCATGGCGTCTCTCCGGAAAAATAAATAGGGTCCGCCCCTGATTATGCAGGACGGGGCTACTGGAAGGCGGCGTCGACCTGGGCGAGGATCCTGCCGAGCACTTTTGCGAGCTGAGTCCGCTTCGTCTTGACCGCCAGCCCGTAGATGCCGGGATAGCGATCGAGGAACGGATACTCGTGGAACACGTTCAGCATCACGCACCACTCAGGCGGACGCACCGAGATGCTGAGCTTGGTCGGCGCCGCGGCGCTCGCTTCCGCGGCGGTACGCCACAGATTGATGAGGTCGTGACCCTTGCGCCGCACCGGCGCGGACAGGCCGAGCTTGGTGACGTACGCCTTCAAAGTGCACTCGAGGGTTTGCGCGGCGAGGTACACCCACACGCTCAGGGCCGCGCCCGGGTGTTCCGCGAGGACCTCGAGGACCGCGAGAAACTCGCGCGCCACCTTGCGATAGCCCTGGGGAGAGGCTTCCGGCTTGGTCGCCGCTGCCCACGCGGCGGCCTCGACCAGGTCGAAGAACTGCGAGCACCTGAACGTGGCGCTTTCGCCGTTCGGGCGTTCGGCCGCTGCGGCGCTTTCTTCGGAATTTGCTGCGGGGGAGGGGGATTCGAAGTGCGCAGGCTGCGTGGGCTGCGTGGGCAGCTCGTCTTGCTTCTCAGCTTGCCGGTTTGCACCGATCTTCTTCAGTCTTCTTCCTTCTTATACGGCCGAGCCATTCCATTCTAGCGCCAAGACCGGCACGCGCGCAAAAAGCCCGGATCCTGGCGGGGACCGGGCTTCCGAGGCTGGTTCTGTCCTCAGTGATTTTTCTTGTCGTAGGCTTCGCCGGCCTTGTCGCCGATGTAGCCACCGGCCGCGGCGCCGCCGAGCGTGCCCAACGTGCCGCCGCCCGCAGCATTGCCGATCGCGCCGCCTGCCACTGCGCCTCCAACGGTACCCACTTTCTCGGCGCGGGTCTGGCTGGCGCAGCCGCCGATGCCGAGAGTTGCTGCTGCTAATACAACGGTCGCCAAAATGAGCCTAGCCATGCTATCTCCTCGGGAAGTAACGCTTTTCTGAGAGCAAGAGCCATGCCGGTGCACGGTTCGGGCCTCGCCCGATTTGTTGCAAGCCGCGTACCAGCGGCCGCATCCGCTTGCCCGAGCGGGCCGTAAACACTGCAGGATGGAAGCATGCGCATTGGGATTGACCTCGGCGGGACCAAGATCGAGGCGATCGCGCTAGAGGGCGCGCGCGAAGTGGCGCGGCGGCGCGTGCCGACGCCGCGCGGCGATTACGAAGCAACGGTTTCCGCTGTTGCTTCCCTTGCAAGGCAAATCGGGGATGGGACGGTCGGCGTCGGGATTCCGGGGACGCTGTCGCGCGTGACCGGCTTGGTGAAGAACGCGAACTCGACCTGGCTGATCGGCCGGCCGTTGAAGCAGGACCTCGAAAAGGCGATCGGCCGCGAGGTGCGGCTCGAGAACGACGCGAACTGCTTCGCGCTCTCGGAAGCGACCGACGGCGCGGGCGCCGGCGCCGAGGTTGTGTTCGGCGTCATTCTCGGCACCGGGGTCGGCGGCGGTATCGTGGCGCACGGCAAGGTCCTGACGGGTCCCAACGCGATCGCCGGGGAATGGGGGCATAACCCCCTGCCGGCTCCGGGCCCGGAGGATCTCCCCCTGCCGGCCTGCTATTGCGGTCGGTACGGGTGCATCGAGACCTATTTGTCCGGGCCAGGGCTTGCAGCCGATCATGTGAAATTCACCGGAGAAAGCCTCAACGCCGAGGACATCGTTGCGCGTCGGGGTGAGACCTTGGGCAGATACGAAGCGCGGCTGGCGCGGGCCCTCGCCTCGGTGATCAACGTGCTGGACCCGGATGTGATCGTACTCGGCGGCGGCATGTCCAACGTCGAGCGGCTGTACACTGAAGTGCCGCGCCTGTGGTCGAAGCACGTGTTCTCGGACCATGTCGCGACCCGCCTGGCGCGCAATGCCCACGGCGATTCCAGCGGAGTGCGCGGCGCGGCC
>DASYPG010000627.1:0-7072 GCA_036006885.1 Burkholderiales bacterium
CGGATCGCCTGGCTCGGCCTCGGCCTCATCGGCCTGCCGATGGCGGCGCGGCTCGCCGCGGCGGGGTGGCAAGTGCGCGGCTTCGACATTGCAGCGGAGCGCCTCGCGATGGCGAAGGCCCGCGGTATCACCGCTGTTTCCTCTTCGGTAGAAGCCGTCGAGCAGGCGGAGCTGGTATTTACCTCGATGCCGACAGAGACGGTCCTGGGGGAGGTGACACGCGAGCTGGCCGCCGGCATGCCCTCCGATGCGATCCTCGTGGAGACCTCCACCGTCGGCCCGCAGGCTTCGGCGAAGGTGGCCGAGGCGCTGCGCGCGCGCCGCATTGCGTACCTGCGCGCGCCGATCTCGGGCAGCGTCAACCTCGCGGAATCGGGCGGCCTGACGACCTTTGTCTCCGGTCCCCGGGCATCCTTCGACGCGGCGAGGGCGGCGCTTGCGACCTACAGCCGTGCGCAGATCTGGCTCGGCGAAGGCGAGGAAGCGCGCTACGCCAAGCTGGCGATCAATCTCATGGTCGCGGTGACCGCGGGCATGATGGGCGAGACGCTGGCGCTGGCGCAGAAGGGCGGCATCGGCTGGGAGGCGATGCTCGACCTCCTAGGCGAGAGCGTGGTCGCTTCGCCGCTCGTCAAATATAAGCTCGACCCGCTGCGCCGGCGCGACTACACGCCGACGGCGACCGGCGCGCTGCTGCTCAAGGACCTCGATCTCATCGTCGAGGCGGCGCGTCAAGCGGGCGTCGCAGTGCCGCTCGCGAAAGAGGTGCAGGCCGCCTATCGCGAGATGCCGAAGTCCCAGCTCGCGGCCGAGGACTTCTTCAGCATCGTGAAGCGCTAACGCACCGGCAGGCGCGCCCCAGGAATCTCGAGCTCCTGGTCCATGCACGAAATCTTGCCGCGCGCGCCGACCGCGGCGCTGCCCTGGTTCACCTCGCCCGCGCTGTTCGGCGAGTTGTCGCGCCGGTTGCCGTCGGAATTGGCGGTGCAGAACCTCTTGCCGAAAAGCACCGGGCTCGTCGGAAGCTCCAGGATGTGATTGTTGCCGACCGCGGGATCGGCGGAGTTGCGCAGGCCCGCGGCGTTGACCGGGTTGCGGAACACCTCGACGACGTCGCGGTCCTTTGTGACCACGACGATGGCGTTGCGCTCGTTGGCGGAGTTCCAGATGTTGCCGGCGCGGTCGAGCGCGATGCCGTCGGTACCCTCGAGGTACGGATGCGCGACGAAGACGTTGTCCAGGCAAAGCGTGTTGGCCGTGAAGGTCGTGTCACAGCCGGTGCGGCTCTTCAGCTCGCCTCGACGATGGAACTCTATTTTCCAGATCGCGCCGCGGGCCGTGTCCGCGACGTAGAGGTCGCCCTCGCGCGTGAAGGCAAGCCCGTTGGCGACCAGCGGTTGCGGGTTCGGCGTGGCATTGCCCGGCTGCAGGGTTCCGTTCGATCGTCCAACGCCGGCGGTGTTGGCCATCGGCTGAATGCGGAATGCCTCGACGCAACCGTTGAACGCGGGCTCGCACGCGCCGCCCGCCGACTGGATTTTCCACACGCGGCCCAGGCCGGTCGTGCCGTCTCCGGTCCAGAGGTTGCCGTCGCCGTCGAACGCGAGCCCGTTCGTTCCCGGCACGCCGGTGGCGAACGCGACCGCGAGGGGAGGCGTAACGGCGTTCGGCGTGAGCTTCCACACCGTCGCCGCGGGGCCGCCGTCTGCGATGTACAGGTCGCCATTCGAGTCGAACTCGATGCCCGACGGATTGCAGCGCGCCGTTGCCGGGTTTGGAATAAAACCGACGGTGGTTCGGGTCGACCCGGTGAACTTCCACACCGGGCACGTATCGGCGATGAGTTCCCGACCGGTGGTGTAAAGGCTGCCCGCGTCGTCCGCGGTGAGGCCTTCGATCGCGAGCGGCGTGATGGCCTGCGTGGTGAAGCTCGCGTTGCGCGGAAGTGGCCCGCGGTGGTCGTCATCCGCGAATGCGACAGCGGACAGTGCAGCGAGCGCGGCGGCGCTGGCCGCCGCGATAAGCCTGATGTTCTTCATGGGTCTCTCCTCTCCTTGGCGGCTAGCTTGCCGCGACTCTCCGGCCCCGTCTATCTACACGTGGACGAAGTGTATATTCCGCGCATGCCCGGCTCCCCCCGTGTCCTCGTCGCCGGCGGCGGCCTCGGCGGATTGACCGCGGCGCTGGCGCTCCTCAGGATGGGCTGCGAGGTCGAGGTCTGCGAGCAGGCGCCGGAGCTGAAGGAGGTCGGCGCGGGGCTGCAGCTCGCGGCGAACGGGACGCGCGCGCTCTATGCGCTCGGGATCGGCGAAGAACTGAAGGCATTTTCCTGCGAGGCCGAAAGCAAGGAGATCCGCATCTGGAACAGCGGCGAGGCCTGGAAGCTGCACGACCTGGGCAAGGTCTCGATCGAGCGCTACGGCTATCCTTATCTCACGGTCTACCGCCCCGATCTTCTCGGCGTGCTCGAGCGGGCGGTGCGGCGCGAGAAGCCCGACGCCATCCGGCTGGGGGCGAAATGCATCGGATTTGAGCAGAACGAAGAATCGGTGACCGTTCGGTTCGAAGATGGCAAATCAAGCAAGGCAGACGCCCTGGTCGGCGCCGACGGGGTGCACTCGCGTGTCCGCCAGGGACTCTTCGGGCCCGACAGGCCGGAGTTCACCGGCGTCGTCGCCTGGCGCGGCATCGTGCCGATGGACGCGCTGCCGCGGCACATGGTGCGCATGGTCGGCGCCAACTGGGTCGGCCCCGGCGGGCACGTGGTGCACTATCCGCTGCGCGCCGGCAAGGTCATGAACTTCGTCGGCGCGCTGGAGCGCTCCGACTGGCAGGTCGAATCGTGGAGCGCGCGTGGGACCCACGAGGAGCTCGCCGCCGACTTCGCGGGCTGGCATGACGATGTGCATGCGCTTATCCGCAACATTCCGGTCCCTTACAAATGGGCGCTGATGGTACGCCCGCCGATGGAGCGCTGGACGGTCGGCCGCGTCACGCTGCTCGGGGATGCGTGCCATTCCATGGTGCCGTTCCTGGCCCAGGGCGCCAACATGGCGATCGAGGACGGCTACGTGCTCGCCCGCGCGCTGACTGAGTCTCACGCGGATGTGCCCACTGGATTGCTAAGTTATGAGAGAGCCAGGCGCGAACGCACGCGCCGTGCGGTCGAAGGCTCGGCGGCCAACATCCAGCGCTTCCACAATAAGGTGCTCGCCGATCCGGCAAAGGCACGCGAGTATGTGAGTCGCGAGTGGGCCGGAGCGCCGATCGCGGAGCGCTACGAGTGGCTCTTCCGTTACGACGTGACCCGGGTGGAAATCTAGGAAGATGCGGGATTTCGAGCGCTTCAGGCTACGACGGTTCCTCGAGTCCCTTGAACCAGAGGAGCTGCAGAAAGTAGACACGCCGGTGGCGCTCGCGGACGTCGCCGGTATGCTCGAAGGCAACCCGAAAGCGGTGTGGTTCAGCCGCGCGGGCCCCGAAAGCGCTGCGCTCGCCGGCAATGTCGCCGGCAGCCGCTCGCGCCTCGCCAAGGCGTTCGGCACCACGCCGCAGCGGCTGCTGCACGAAGTGCTGTCGCGGCTCAAGGCGCGTCCCGAGATCGTCGAGGTGTCGACTGCGCCGTGCCAGGAGGTGGTCGAGAAGGATCCCGACCTCACGGCGTTGCCGGTGCATCTGCAGCACGGCCTCGACGGCGCGCCGTACGTTTCCGCGTCGACCGATTTCACAGTCGACCGCGAAAGCGGCTGGGTGAACGTCGGCATGCGCCGCCTGATGTTGCGCGGCCGGCGGCAGGCGGGCGTGGATCTGGTGGCGCCCTCCGATCTGCGCGCGATCTATCTCGCGCAGGCAAAGCGCGGCGAAGCGCTGCCGATCGCCTTCGTGGTCGGCTCGCATCCGATCGACCACGTGGCCGCGACCATGCGCATCCCGGCCGACGAGGCCGGCCTAGTCGCTTCGCTGCGCGGCGCCCCGCTGCCGGTGGTGAAATGCGTGAGCCAGGATCTGCGCGTGCCCGCGGACGCCGAGTACGTGCTCGAAGGCTACCTCGACCCCGCGGGCCACGTGGAGGCGGAAGGCCCCTACGGCGAGTTCCTCGGCTACTATGGCGCCGTCAAACGCAACCCGGTGTTCCATCTCACGGCGATCACGCACCGGCGCGACGCGGTGTTCCAGACCGCGACCATCGGCGGCCCGGCGCTTGCCCGCACCGATACGGCGCAGCTCTGCGCGCTGCGCACCGAGGTTACCGTCTGGCGTTCGCTTGAGACTGCGGTGCGCGAGACGCGGGCGGTGTACGCCACGCCTTCCAGCGGAGGGATGTACAACGTGCGCATCGCGCTGAACCAGCGCGTTCCGGGCGAGGCGCGCAATGCCATCGCGGCGGTGTTCGGCAGCCTCGCGAACGCCAAGCACGTGTTCGTGGTCGATCCGGACATCGACATCTTCTCCGACGAGCAAGTCGACTGGGCCTTCGCCACGCGCTTCCAGGCCGACCGCGATCTTGTCGTCGCCACCGGCATGCGCACGCTGCCGCTCGACCCCTCGCTCGGCGGCGCGAGCACCGGCGCGAAAGCGGGATTCGATTTGACTTTCAAAACCCCTCGGTCGTTGGAACACCGCGTCCCTCGGCCACCGCAGTTCGACGGCCGGCGCTTCGACTCGCTGCAGGCCGCGCTCGCCGACGGGCCGAAGTTCTTCGCCGAGCTGATGGCGGCGGTCGGCAGCCGCGACGGCCGCGAGATCGTGCGCGAGCTGGAGGCGTTGCGCGCTTCGGGGGAGCTCTCGCGTGACCACGAAGGCCGCTATCAGGTGAACCGATGAAGCAAACGGTCGGGCTTGTTGTTTTCGTGTTTTCCATCGTTTTTTGGAACGACGTGCTTGCGCAGGAGCCGGCCTGGCCGACGAAGCCGATCCGCTGGCTCGTTCCGTTCGCGCCCGGCGGGCCGGCCGACGTGGTGGCGCGCATCCTTGCGGCCGGGCTCGCCGAGCGCACCGGCCAACCCAACGTGGTCGAGGACCAGCCTGGCGCCCAGGGGAACATCGCGCACGCCGCCGCTTCCAAGTCGGCGCCCGATGGGCACACCGTGCTCTTCGTAGTGCCGAGCGTGATTACCAATCCGTTCTATCTCAAGGCGAGCATCGATCCATTCCGCGACCTCGCGCCGCTGATCCACCTCGACGTCGCCTCGATGGTGCTGATCGCGCATCCCGCGTTTCCGCCGACGACCACGGCGGAAGTCCTCGCCTTCATCAAGGCGAATCCGGGCAGAGTGAGCTGCGGCGCTTCGGGCGCGCTGCCGTCGGTGGGCTGCGAGCTCCTGCGGGCGCAAGCCGGCGCGGATCTCCTCATGGTGATGTACAAGGGCAATGCGCCGGCGCTGAACGGCCTCATGGGCGGCGAGATCAACCTGCTCTTCGACGTCGTGAACATCGCCATGGGCCACGTGAAGTCGGGCAAGGTACGCGCGATCGCTTCGACCGCGCCGAGGCGCGGCATCGGGCCGCTCGGCGATCTGCCGGTCATGGCCGAGGCCATCCCCGGCTTCGAGCTCGTAACCTGGCACGGCATCATGGTCGCTCCGGGGACGCCGCCCGCGCTGCTCCTTCGGCTCAACCGGGAATTCAACGCAGTGCTGCAGCAGCCGGAGGTCAGGCAGCGCATGGAAAACTCGGGGCTGCAGATCACCGGCGGCGCGCCCGACGACTTCGCCGCGATTCTCAAGCGCGACTACGACAAGTACGGCGCGGCGCTGCGCGCAGCCGGAGTCCGGCCCGAATGACGCGCCGCGTGGTCACCGGGCACCGGAACGGGAAGGGCACGGTGCTCTACGATGGACCGGCCCCGAACCGCAAGCTGCGACAAGCCTCCGGCCTCGTCTCCACGCTCCTCTGGGTGACCGACGAGTCCCCCGCGCAGATCTCGGGCGTCAGCGACCGCGCCGAGCGTGAGATCGGCGTGGCGCCGCCGCCGCTCGGCAGCGTCTTCCGCGTGGTCGAGTTCCCGCCTCACCGCAAGGAGCTGTCGCGCGACGCAGTCCTGCGCGAAATGGGTCTTTCCGCTCGGGGCGAGTCGAAGCATGCCGGCATGCACAAGACACGCAGCGTCGACTACGCCGTGGTCATGGAAGGCGAGATCGACATGATCCTCGACGACGGCGAGGTGCATCTCGCGTCGGGCGATGTGCTGGTGCAGCAGGGAACCGACCACGCCTGGGTGAACCGCGGCGAGCGACCGTGCCGCATCGCCTTTGTGCTCATCGACGCGAAAGAGTTTCCGGCATAATCGAAGCACTTCAAAAGAGAGGAGGCAACAACATGAATGCGGCAGTCAACGTCACTGCAACCGGCGGCAACACGGGCACCGTACTTCTGGTCGGACGAATCCTGATCGGCATCCTGTTTCTGGTCGCCGGCATCATGAAGGCGATGAACATCGTGGGCACGACAGGCTACATGACCAAGCTCGGGTTCCCCGCGCCCGAGCTCATGGCCTATCTGTCCACCATCATCGAGCTGGCATCGGGCGTGCTGCTGATCATCGGCTGGCAGACCCGCCGCGTGGCGTGGCTTCTTCTCGTCTACGTGGTGATCGCTACCGGTATGGCGCACCGGTTCTGGGAGTACGAGCCGGCGCAGCGCGGCAATCAGATCAATCATTTTCTGAAGAACCTGGCGCTGATCGGGGCGATGTTGTTCATCGTCGTGAGCGGCCCGGGTTCAGCGTCGGTCGACAAGAACTGATGCGCACTGTCTATGAGTGATTGGATCTGTTGAAAGACGAGCTGCGATGATCGGCGCGGCGATCCGCCGCGTGGAAGACGCGCGATTGCTCACCGGCCGCGGCCAGTTCGTCGACGACTTCGCGTTTGCCGGCATGCTTCACTGCGCGCTCGTGCGCTCGCCGCACGCGCACGCCCGAATCGAAAAAATCGATGCAATCGGCGCTGCTCTGCCGGGAGTGGTTGTCGTGTTCACCGGCAAGGACATGGCGGCCGACGGCGTTGGGCCCATGAGCGCCGGTTGGGCGCTGCCTGGCATGGTGGAGCTGCCGCGCTGGGCGCTCGCGCGC
>DASYPG010000628.1:0-5658 GCA_036006885.1 Burkholderiales bacterium
GCTACGACGAAATTGCAAAACGAATCGCAACCTAGGCTCGCGTGAGGATTTACGGTGTCGACTTCACCTGCGCGCCGCGGCGTGCGAAGCCCATCACCGTCGCCTGCGGTTTTCTCCGGAAGAATGAATTTTTTCTGGAGCGGGTCGAAAACCTCGAAACCTTCGGCGAGTTCGAAGCATTCCTCGTTCGCCCGGGCCCTTGGCTCGGGGGATTCGATTTCCCGTTCAGCCTGCCGAACGAGCTGGTGCGCGACCTCGGCTGGCCGGCAGGCTGGAAAGCGCTCGTGCGTCACTGCGCCGCGATGTCGCGCCCGGCGTTCCGGGAAGCGCTCGACGCGTATCGCAACACGAGGCCGGCGGGCCGACGCTACGCCCACCGCGCCACTGACCTGCCCGCCGGCTCCTCCAGCCCGATGAAGCTCGTCAACCCGCCGGTCGCGCTCATGTTCCACGAGGGCGCTCCGCGGATTCTCGCCTCCGGGGCCCACGTGCCTGCGTTGCTGGAAGGAGACTCGAAGCGCGTGGCGCTCGAAGCGTACCCGGGGCTGCTCGTGCGCAAGCAGCTTGGATTCCGCGAATCCTACAAAAGCGACACCAGCAGCGAGCAGACGCCCGAGCGCACCACGGCCCGCGTGCGCATCGTGCGCGCGTTGAAAACCGGCCGCCCGCTTGGAATCAAGCTGAGAACCCGGGCCGATCTCGCCGCGGACGGCTCGGGCGACACCCTCGACGCCGTCATCTGCGCCGTGCAGGCTGCCTGGGCGGCCCGACAGCCAGGCTACGGCTTGCCTGCGCGCGTGCCGCGCGCCGAAGGCTGGATCATCACGGCGTGATCAGGTCTGCGGCTTGAGCGGAACGAGCTCGTAGCCCTTCGCCCGCAGGCAGAACGCGGTCAGGCGCGACTCGTCGATGTAGGCGTTGCCGAAGGGACCGCCGAAAGCGGAAAACGGCACCACCTGCCGGTTCAGGAAGAGGGAGCTGCGCCACTGGGCCTCGAGCCAGGCCTCCTGGCGGCAGTACCTGAAATCCTGGCCGAATTGCTCGGGCGTCGTGTCCTTGCGCGACCACTCCACCGGCGTGCAGGCGGCAGCCGCGATGAGCACGAGCAGGATCAGTCCGCGCATGCCGTTTGGACAGCTAGAATCGGATGCGTGTTCACCGTGTACGGCATGTCGGACTCGGGCAATTGCTACAAGGTCCGGCTCGCGCTCGAGCAGCTCGCGCTGCCGTATCGCTGGGTGGAGACCGATACGGGGCGCGGCGACACCCGTACGCCGGAGTTCCTCGCCATGAACCCGAACGGCAAGGTGCCGACGCTCCGGCTCGAGGACGGCGGCTTCCTGCCCGAATCGAATGCCATCCTGCATTATCTCGCGGACGGCTCGCGTCTCCTGCCCACCGGCCGCATCGAGCGCGCGCGGGTCCTGCAATGGATGTTCTTCGAGCAGTACAGCCACGAGCCGTACATCGCCGTGGCGCGCGCCATCCTGCGCTACCAGCCGCCGGACTCGCCACGACGCGGCGAGCTGCCGCGGCTGCTTGAGCGCGGCGGCGCGGCGCTGGCGGTGATGGAACGCCACCTCGAGCGCGAGCCGTTCTTCGCCGGCGACCGGTACTCCGTCGCCGACATCGCGCTCTACGCGTATACGCATTGCGCGTCTGACGGCGGCTTCGACCTTGCGGCCTACCCGGCGATGCAGGGCTGGCTTGCGCGGGTGAAGTCGCAGCCCCGCCATGTGCCCATGCCTTAGGATGCTGTATAAATACACATGCGCCCGCTGGACGGTCCGCTCGCGATCGTCGACCTCGAGACCACCGGCAGCCAGCCGGCGTCGGATCGCATCACCGAGATCGGCGTCATCGAGGTCGACGGCTTCGAGGTGAGCTCGGAATGGTCGACCCTGGTGAATCCCGGGGCGGCGATCCCGGCGCCGATCCAGGCGCTCACCGGCATCACCACCGAGATGGTGGCGCGCGCGCCGAGCTTCGCCGAGCTCGCCGGCGAGCTCTACGAGCGGCTCGCCGGCCGGGTCTTCGTCGCTCACAACGCGCGCTTCGACTACGGTTTCCTGCGCCGCGAGTTCGAGCGCGCGGGCCTCAAGTTCCTGGCGAAGACGCTGTGCACGGTGCGGCTCTCGCGCCGGCTCTATGCCAGCCACTCGAGCCACAACCTCGACAGCCTGATCGCGCGCCACGGCATCGACTGCCCGGCGCGCCACCGCGCGCTTCCCGACGCCGACGCGGTGTGGCAGTTCCTGCGCATCGCCGCGCGCGAGCATGGCGCGGAGGTCGTCGCCGTCGCGGCGCGCCAGGTTGCGCGGCAGCCGGCGCTGCCGCCGCACCTGGACCGCGGCGCGATCGACGAAATTCCCGAGGCGCCCGGCGTGTACGTGTTCTACGGCGAAGCCGGAACTCCGCTCTACGTGGGCATGAGCCGGGGCATGCGCTCGCGCGTCATGCAGCACTTTTCCCTCAGCACAGCCTGGACCCGGGAAGTGCGCCGCATCGACTGGCAGCGAACCGTCGGAGAGCTCGGCGCGCTGCTGCGCGAAGCGCAGCTCGTGAAGGAGCTGCAGCCGGCGTACAACCGGCGGTTGCGTCGCCCGAAATCCTTGTGCGGCTTCGCCTTCGACATGAAGCGGCTGCGCCTCGCTGCGCCCGAAGAGATCCGCGGCGAGACCCTGCCGTACGTGCACGGCCTGTTCCGCTCGCACCGCCACGCCTTGCACGCGTTGCGCGGCCTCGCGGACGAATACGGCTTGTGCCTGCAGACGCTCGGGTTCGACGTTCCGGTGAGGGATGGCGCGTGCTGGCGCTTCCAACTCGGCAGATGCCGCGGCGTTTGCGCGGGAAGGGAGAATATCCACGTCCACCACGGCCGGGTCGCCGAAGCCCTCGCCCGCCTCAAAGCCGCGGAGTGGCCGCACGCCGGACCTCTCGGCATCATCGAGCGCGATCCGGGCCGCGATGCCGCCGAGATCCACGTCGTCGACCGCTGGTGCTACCTCGGCGCCGCGAGCTCCGATGCCGAGCTCGCCGAGCTGCTCGAGGGCGAGCGGGCGCCGCGGTTCGACTACGATCACTACCGCATCCTGTCGCGCCACCTCGCGAGGAAAGGCGTGCGCACCATGAGGCTCGCGGGTCGATGCACTGTGAACTGATCGTGCCGGGCCTCTTCGCCGAGTCGAGCGGCACCCGCGCACCGGCGCTCGAGCTCCTGCTCGCGCGTGGACGAAACGCCGTCCAGGCGAGCTCTGAATCCCTGTCGCTGGAAGCCTGGCTCCAGGCCGCCTTCGCGCTCGACGGCGAGTCGCTCCCCGCGGGCGCGCTCTCGCTCGCCGGCGCGGGCGGCGAGCCCGGCGCCGACTGCTGGGCGCGCGCGGACCCGGTGCACCTGCGCCTGCTGCGGGATCGGGCGATCGTCGTGCCGGCGGCGGCATTCGCCCTGTCGCACCCGGAAGCCGACGCGCTGGTGGACGCGCTGAATCGTCATTTCGGCGAGCGCCTCGTGCTCCAGGCGCTCGAGGCCGGGCGCTGGTGCGCGCGGATCGAGCGGCAGCTCGCATTCGACGCCGCCGCGCCGCTCGACGCCGCCGGACGCGACGTCGACCTCGCCATGCGCGCGGGCGGCGAAGCGGGCAAGCGCTGGGCGCCGATGCTGAACGAGGCACAGATGCTGCTGCACGAGCATCCGGTCAACGCCGCGCGCGAGACGCGCGGCGAGCCTGCGGTGAACAGCCTGTGGCTGTGGGGCGCGGGCGCCGAGCCGCGCGTGCCGGCCTCGCGCTGGCGCTCGGTCAGCGCCGACGATCCGGTGGCGCTCGGTCTCGGTCGCCTCTCCGGCGCGCGACCGCGCCGCCTGCCGGAGGGCGCCGAAGCCTGGCTACGGGAGGCGCCCCCGGACGGGCGTCATCTCGTCCTGCTGGACGCGCTGCGCGCGCCGCTCGCGCTGGGCCAGAGCGCCGAGTACGCAGAGGGCATCGAAGCGCTGGAGAAGCGCTGGTTCGCGCCGCTCCTTGCCGCGCTGCGCACAGGCCGCGTGGGCATGGTGACGGTCCACGTCCCCGACAGCCTCGGCGCCTCGTTCGAGACCATCCGCGGCGACCTGCGGCGCTTCTGGCGCCGCCCGCGGGCGCTGGAGAACTACGCGTGAGGATCGTCCAGCGCGCCTACGCCGAGGCCGACCGCTGGGCGCTCGTCGAAGCCGGCGTGCATCCGCTGCTTGCACGCATTTACGCCGGCCGGCGCATCCGCACGAGCGCCGAGTTGAGATACGAAGCTTCCGCCCTGCTTTCCCCATCTCTTCTGAAAGGCATTGACGAGGCGGCGTGCCTTCTCGCTGACGCCATCCAGTCGGGCAAGCGCCTGCTGATCGTGGCCGACTACGACGCCGACGGCGCCACCGCCTGCGCGGTCGGCATGCGCGCGCTGCGCGCCTTTGGCGCGCACGCGGAATACCTCGTGCCCGATCGCTTCAGGCTGGGCTACGGACTCTCTCCCGAGCTGGTCGAGCTCGCCGCGCAGCGCCGCCCGGATCTCCTCATCACCGTCGATAACGGCATCGCGAGCGTCGAAGGCGTGGCCCGGGCGCGCGATCTGGGCATCGCCACGCTCATCACCGATCACCACCTGCCCGGGCCCGAGCTTCCCGCCGCCGCCTGCATCGTCAATCCGAACCAGCCCGGCTGCGTCTTCCCGTCGAAGGCCCTCGCCGGCGTGGGCGTCATGTTTTACGTCGTTCTCGCTACACGGGCGGAGTTGCGGCGCCGCGGATTTTTCGCTGGAAAGACCGAACCCAATCTTGGCGCGCTCACCGATCTCGTCGCGCTCGGCACGGTGGCGGACGTCGTGCCTCTCGACGCCAACAATCGCAACCTGGTATCGCAGGGATTGAAGCGCCTGCGCGCCGGGCGCGGCCAGCCCGGCGTAATGGCGCTCCTGCGGGCCGCGGGACGCTCCCCGGCCGAGGCGACGAGCTTCGACCTCGGCTTCGTCGCCGGGCCGCGCCTCAACGCCGCCGGCCGGCTCGCCGACATGAGCGTCGGCATCGAGTGCCTGATCGCCGACGACGAGGCCCGTGCGATGAACCTGGCGCAGGAGCTCGACCGGCTCAACGTGGAGCGTCGGGCCATCGAGGCCGCGATGCTGCAACAGGGCTTGGAACATCTAAAAAGGGTCAACCTCGAAAGCGGCCTGACGTTCTTCGATCCCGCCTGGCACCAGGGCGTGGTCGGCATCCTCGCCGCACGGCTGAAGGACCGGATGCACCGTCCGGTGATCTGCTTCGCCAAAGCAGTAGAAGCGGCCTCAGAAGGCGGCGCGCCGGTGCTGCGCGGCTCGGGGCGCTCGATTCCCGGGCTGCACCTCCGGGACTGCCTCGATCTCGTGGCGAAGCGCGCGCCCGGGCTCGTCGTCCGCTTCGGCGGACACGCCATGGCCGCAGGGTTGACGATCCGGGAAGCGGACTATCCCCAGTTCAATCTTCTGTTTGAAACTACAGTCGAGGCGCTGCTGCCGGCCGAGGCGCGCCTGCGCACCGTCGAGACCGACGGCGCCCTGGAAGGCGCACACTGCACGCTCGAGGTCGCGCGCATGCTCGAGGGCGAGATCTGGGGCCAGGGATTTCCGCAACCGCTCTTCTGCGATAATTTCGGCGTG
>DASYPG010000629.1:0-11025 GCA_036006885.1 Burkholderiales bacterium
TCGCCCATGCCCGAGATGATGGTCTGGCCCGACTCCTCGTCGGTGCGCACGCGGAACGACGGGTCTTCCTGCGCGAGGCGCCCGAGGGCCGCGCCCATCTTCTCCTGGTCGACCTTCGTCTTGGGCTCGACCGCCTGCGAGATCACCGGATCCGGGAACTCCATGCGCTCGAGCGTGATGATGTTCTTGACGTCACAGATGGTCTCGCCGGTGATCACTTCCCTGAGGCCCACCACCGCGGCGATGTCGCCGGCGCGCACTTCCTTGATCTCCTCGCGCTCGTTGGCGTGCATCTGCAGCAGGCGCCCGATACGCTCCTTCTTTCCCTTCATCGAGGTGTAGACGGTGTCGCCCGAGCTGAGCACGCCCGAGTACACGCGGATGAACGAGAGCTGGCCGACGAACGGGTCGGTCATGATCTTGAACGCGAGCGCGGCGAACGGCTGGCTGTCGTCGGCGCTGCGCGTGGCGGGCTGGCCCTTGTCGGTCTCGCCTTTCACCGGCGGGATGTCGATCGGCGAGGGCAGGTAGTCGATCACCGCGTCGAGCATCGCCTGCACGCCCTTGTTCTTGAACGCCGAGCCGCACAGCATCGGCACGATCTCGTTGTTGATGGTGCGGATGCGCAGGCCGCGCTTCACCTCGTCGATGGTGAGCTCGTTCGATTCGAGGTACTTGTTCATCAGCTCTTCGTTCGCCTCGGCCGCGGCCTCGACCATCTTCTCGCGCCACTGCTTCGCCTCCGCGGCGAGCTCGGCGGGGACGTCCTTCCTCTCGAACTTCATCCCCTGAGTGGCGTCGTCCCAGTAGATCGCCTGCATGGTGACGAGGTCGATGATGCCGGCGAACTTGTCCTCTGCGCCGATCGGCAGCTGGATCGGCACCGGATTTCCCTTCAGCCGGGTGCGGATGTGCTCGTAGGACTTGAAGAACGTGGCGCCGACGCGGTCCATCTTGTTGATGAACGCGAGCCGCGGCACGCGGTACTTGTTCGCCTGGCGCCACACGGTCTCGGACTGGGGCTGCACGCCCGCCACGGCGTCGTACACCATGCAGGCGCCGTCGAGCACCCGCAGCGAGCGCTCGACCTCGATGGTGAAGTCGACGTGACCGGGCGTGTCGATGATGTTGATGCGGTGCTCGGGGTAGGAGAGATCCATCCCCTTCCAGAAGCAGGTCGTGGCCGCGGAGGTAATGGTGATGCCGCGCTCCTGCTCCTGCTCCATCCAGTCCATGGTGGCGGCGCCGTCGTGGACCTCGCCGATCTTGTGGTTCACGCCGGTGTAGAAAAGGATGCGCTCGGTCGTGGTCGTCTTCCCGGCGTCGATGTGCGCCGAGATGCCGATGTTCCGATAATGCTCGATAGGTGTTTTGCGTGCCACGGCCATTACCTCGTCATCCCTCTCAGAACCGTCCGATCAACTAAAACCGATAATGCGAGAAAGCCTTGTTGGCTTCCGCCATGCGGTGCACTTCCTCGCGCTTCTTCATCGCACCGCCGCGGCCCTCGGCCGCTTCCTGCAGCTCGCCGGCAAGACGCACCGTCATCGACTTCTCGCCGCGCTTCTGCGCCGCCTCGCGGATCCAGCGCATCGCGAGCGCCACGCGCCGCACCGGCCGCACCTCGACCGGGACCTGGTAGTTCGCGCCGCCGACGCGGCGGCTCTTCACTTCGACGATCGGCTTCACGTTCTGCACCGCCTGGGTGAACACCTCGAGCGGGTCCTTGCCCGACTTCGACTTGATGGTGTCCAGCGCGCCGTAGATGATGCGCTCGGCGACCGACTTCTTGCCCCGCGTCATCAGCACGTTGACGAACTTCGCGATGTCGACGTTGCTGAACTTCGGATCCGGCAGGATCTCGCGCTTGGGGATTTCTCTGCGACGCGGCATCTGACTATTTCCTCGTTTATGCTTTCGGCGCCTTGGCGCCGTACTTCGACCGGCTCTGCTTGCGGTCCTTCACGCCCTGGGTGTCGAGCGAGCCGCGCACGATGTGGTAGCGCACGCCCGGCAGGTCCTTCACCCGGCCGCCGCGGATCAGCACCACCGAGTGCTCCTGCAGGTTGTGGCCCTCGCCGCCGATGTAGCCGATCACCTCGAAGCCGTTCGTGAGACGTACTTTCGCGACCTTGCGGAGCGCCGAGTTCGGTTTCTTGGGCGTGGTCGTATAGACCCGGGTGCAGACCCCCCGCTTCTGCGGCGAGCCGGCGAGCGCCGGCACCTTGGACTTGGGCCGCTTGGCGGCGCGCCCATCACGCACTAACTGATTGACGGTCGGC
The DNA here is from genome assembly GCA_036006885.1 of Burkholderiales bacterium. GTDB lineage: Bacteria > Pseudomonadota > Gammaproteobacteria > Burkholderiales > SG8-39 > SCGC-AG-212-J23. The sequence goes on from DASYPG010000629.1 coordinate 2,283, forward strand.
ATGTTTTTGCGTTTCCAGAAACGAACGGGCGGCCACGTCGAAGCTTACGAGGCCGCCCCGGCACCAAAAAAAGAGGCCGGATTATAAAGAGGAAAATTGCCTAGCGCAAGAAAGCCAGAGGGCGAAAACGCTTGACTTTCATAGCTGTGTGCAGCGCAGCGCGGGCCCCGGCGGGTCAGCCGGGCCGCGGGTCGGCGACGAAACCGAACCTGGCCTCGATTTCGGCCTTCGCGACCGGCTTCAGCGCCGGGTTTTGCTCGGCGAAGCGGGCGAGATCGCGGTCGTCGAGCAATCCGACCGTGCCCGAACCGGGGAAGAGCACCGAACCCGCATCGTCCTCGAGCGCCGCGGAGGGCGTGAACGGCCTGCCGCAATGATCGACCAACCGGTCGCCCTCGTAGCGCACTACCAGTGGGGTGTAGGCGAGCGACACGTACACGCGCTGCGGTCCGTTCTGGAAGTACCAGCGCCCCCGGTCGTCGGCCTCGTAGTTGCGGGCGATGAACTCGCGCAGCGCCGTATTGGCGATTTTTTCGCCCTTGATCAACCAGTTGCCGCGGCGATCGAGGGAAAGCCAGCCGTAAACTGCGGGCACATTCGGCCACTTCGCAACGCTGCGGGCAACGATCTCGTCCACCGTGGCCAGAATCTTCCCCGGAGAAGACGATGTCCGCAATCGAGGCCTACCTCGCCAGGCCCTGGCTCGCGCATTACCAAAGGGGGTGCCGGCGACCGTGCGCGACGAGTCGCTTTCCTAGGCGAGCTCGTCGATCGGACGCGGCGGATGTACGCCGAACCCCTGCGCGTGGCTCACCTTGAGCGTCTTGAGGTGCTCGAAAATGGCGCTCTCCTCCACGCACTCCGCCACGATGTTGAGGCGCAAAGCCTGCGCGAAGCGGAGGATCGCGTTCATCTTGGTGCGCGCCACGTCGCTGGTAAGGAGCTTGCGCACGACGCTGCCGTCGACCTTGATGAAGTCGGCTCGCAGCACCTTGAGCGGTGTGAAGGAGGCGGCGCGGCGGCCGAAGCCGTCGACCAGCACGCCGCAGCCGAGCGCCTTGGCGGCGGCTGCGAAGCGCACCGCCGGATCCAGCCGCGCGAGTACGTCGCTCTCGTCGATCTCGAAGGCGAGCGACGCCGGTGCAACGCCGTACTTGCGCGCCACGGCTTCCACGTACGGCAGGAATTCCGCGTCCTGCAGCGTTTGCTCGGAGACGTTGAACGTGAAGCGCTTGATGCGCGAGGCGCGGGCGAGGCGCTGCACCGCGTGGAACACGACCCAGCGGTCGAGCTGCGACATCATGCCGTAGTGCTCGAATGCCGGCAGGAACTCGCCGGGCGGGAGCAGCGCGCGCTCCTCCTCGCGCAACCGCACCAGGACTTCGGCCATGGGCTGCTGCTCGCCGGGGGCCAGCGCGACGATCGGCTGGCAGTAGAGCTCGAACTCGTTTTTCTGCAGCGCCTCGCGCAGGCGCGTGACCGGATCGCTCCAGCCGGCGAGCTCCGACTCTGCGCGCTCGAGAGAATTGTCGTCCACACGGTATGCTAGGCCATGACACCCTCGCTCCTTGAGGTCGAAAGTCTCACCAAGCGCTTCGGCGGCCTGACGGCAGTGAACAAGGTCAGCTTCCGGCTGGCTCGCCACCTTCCACCGTATTTTCCGGCCGCGCAATGAGCGCTCGAATCGATCTCAACCACAAGATCCACGTCCTCACCAAGAAGGAGGAGCTCGATTCGGTGCGCATCCCGGGCAAGGTGGTGGTGGTGCTCGACATCCTGTTCGCCACCACCACGATGGTGACCGCGCTCGCGCACGGCGCCAGCGAGATCGTGCCAGTGCTCGACGAGGCGGCAGCGCGCGCCTACGGCAAGGACCTCTCCATGGGTTCTTTCGTCCTTTCCGGGGAGCTCTACGCCGAGACGCTGCCGGGGTTCGCGCATCCGGCGCCGCTGTCCCTCCTCGCGCACGGCGTCAGCGGGAAAACGGTGGTCTACTCCACGACCAACGGCACCGTCGCCATGACCCAGTGCGCCGGCGCGGCCCGGGTGTACTGCGGCGCGCTGCTCAATGCCGGCGCGATCGTCGAGCGCGTCCTCGCCGCGCATCCCCGGGAGACCGTCCTCATCGTGTGCTCGGGCTCGGGCAACAACTTCAATTTCGAGGACTTCTACGGCGCGGGCTGCTTCGTCGAGCGCTTCGCCGAGCGCCTCGGCGCCGCGGCCGACCTGTCAGACGCCGCGAAGGCCGCACGCATGGTGTACCGCGGCGCACGCGCTCCGGAAGCGCTGCTCGACTGCCGCGTGGGCCGGATGATGGCTGCCAAAGGCCTCGCGCGCGAAGTCGAGTTCGCCTGCCGCGTCGACGCCCTGCCGGTGGTCCCGACCCTGGACCAGGGACGCGTGCGCGTATCCGCCTAGGTGCGATCGAGCTCCGCGCTCACCGCGAGGTGGTCCGAAAGCATCGACCAGGGCTTGCCTTTGTGCACTTTCGAGGCGTTGACGCGGAAGCCGCGCACGTAGATTCGGTCGAGGCGCAGCAGCGGCATCATGCTCGGGAAAGTGGCGAGCGGCCGCCCGTGGTGCGCGATCGACACCTCGGTCATTCCCAGGCGCCGCTCGAGGATCGCGGTGGCGCGATGGCGCCAGTCGTTGAAGTCGCCTGCGACGATGATCGGCACGTCGCGCGAGGCCAGCTCCTCCAGGCGGCCCGAGATCGTCTCGAGCTGTCGGCTGCGGCCGCGCTCGTGCAGCGAGAGGTGCACGCACACGAGGTGCAGGTTGCGGGACCATCCCGGCACCGACACAACGCAGTGCAGCAGGCCGCGCCGCTCGAAGCGGTGATCGGACACGTCCTGGTTCTCGAAGGACACGAGGGGATAGCGCGAAAGGATCGCGTTGCCGTGGTGGCCGTGGTCGTACACCGCGTTGCAGCCGTAGACCGGCTGCCACTTCTTCCCGGCGAGGAACTCGTGCTGCGGCTCGACCGGATAGGCATTGAAGCGCAGCGCGAAGCGCCGGTTGAGGCCCTGGACCTCCTGGAGAAAAACCACGTCGGGGTCGAGCACCGCCAGCCCGTCGCGCAGATCGTGGATCACCATGCGGCGGTTGAAGTGCGACAGCCCCTTGTGGATGTTCAGCGTGACGACCCGCAGCATGATCAAATCATATAGAAGTCATCTGGCCGCGAATCATCTTGTCGACCCAGCGCGGCGCTCGATCTCCGCCACCATCGCGCCGAACTGCTGCTCGACCATGGTGCGCACCGCGAGCGTGCCGATGATCGGCGGCAGCCCGAAGCCGGGTTCGAGCTCGCCGCTGTAGCGAAGCTGGACGCCGCCGCCCGAGTTGCGCAGCTCGTAGCGGCCATTCATGCGCTTCAGATTGCCCTCGATCGCGCGCGAGACGATCGAATCGGTAGGCGATTCGAGCACCTCCAGCCGCACCTCGATCGGATACGAAAACACGAGGAAGCGCGCCTCGCCCTGCTGCTCGACCACCACCCGGTTCGCGCTGCGAAGCTGCACCACGCTGCGCGACAGGCCGGGAATGAAACGCGCGAGGTGGTCGTAGTCCGTCAGGACCTGCCACACCGTGGAGATCGGCGCGAGCACGGTGGCCTCGGCCCGGACGGCGAAGCTTGCGCCGTTGCGGTCCACATCGACCCAAAGATCGTCGGCGCCAAGCGCGACAGCAGCCTGCAAGGTGAAAAGCGCCGCCAGGAGATTAGGAAGCGTTCTCACCCAGCATGCGGATGGCATCGCGGTTCGACCAGCTGAAGCAACTCGCCGCCGCCTCCCGCCAGGGGAGCCAGCCGTACGCGACGTGCTCGTCCGGGGAGATGACGACCGGCAATGAAACGGCGAGCTCGAGGCCGAACACGTGCTCGGTATTGTGGGTCACCCCCGGGGCGAAGCGATGGCGCCATTGCAGATAGATCTCGAAGGTGTTGGCAAGGTTCCAGCGCGTGAGCCTGCCCGCCGCGGCGTCGATGCCGGTTTCCTCCCGCACCTCGCGGGCCGCGGCAGCTTCGAGCGGCTCGCCGGACCAGTCGAGCGAGCCGGTCACCGACTGCCAATAGCCCGGGCGGCGGGCTCGCTCCAGGAGCAGCACCTCCAGATCGGAAGTATGGATCACGACGAGAACCGACAGCGGCAGCTTATGGCTCATGCTTCCGGGTCATGCTTCCTGATACAGGCTCGCGAGCGCGAGCGCCCGGTCGGGATCGACGAGCACCGCGAAGAACGGCTTTCCCCGGCCGGCCCAGAACTCCGCCGCCGAGCTCATGACGTCGATCAGCACGCCGAGCTCGTCGGCCGGCAGGAACTGGAAGCCTTCGAGAACCAGAACATGGCCTTCGCCTTCCCGCCAGGATAGATCGGTAAGGCAATCCTCGAGCGCGTCCCAGTTCTCGCCGAACCAATCCGGGAAGCCGAGCTTCGCGGCGATCCGGCGCAGGAGCGCGGTCTTCCCGCTCACGTCCTGCAACGCGATGCGCGCCAGGCTCAGCTCGCTGCCGCGCAGCGCGTCCTCGATCGCGTCGGGCCGGCTTGCGCGGTACACCCCCGATTTGGCGGCGTCCTGCAGCCGCTGAATGAGCTTCGCCATCAGTCTCTTATCTGCCTGAAGGAGCGGTAGTGATCGGCGCTGTAGTAGTACTCGCCGCCGCCGGCCACGATACGCCGCGCCCCGCGGTCGCGCACCCCGGAGGTTCTAACCGTGTACTCGCGGTAGTAGCCCCTGCTTTGGAGCGGCAGCAGCTTCTCCCGGTTGGAGAACACCCGGCCGTCCTGCGCGTACGGAAATGGCCCACCCGACTTGATGAGCGCGAGCGTCGTGCGCGCTTCGGGCGGAAGCTCCTCGAGCCTCACTTCGGCGCCCCACACTCCCGTCAGCAATAAGAGCGCAAGAGCGGCGAGCGCGAGCCTCAAGTCTTCGGCGCCTCCCGCAGCACCTCTCGCAACCTGAGGCCGAGCTCGCGCAGCTGCTTCTCGTCGACCGGGCTCGGCGCGCGCACCAGCAGGTCCTGCGCGCGCTGGGTCTTGGGAAAGGCGATCACGTCGCGGATCGAGTCGGCCCCCGCCATGAGCGCCACGATGCGGTCCAGGCCGAACGCGATGCCGCCGTGCGGCGGCGCCCCGTACTGGAGGTTGTCGAGCAGGAAGCCGAACTTGTTGCGCGCTTCGTCCTCCGAGATGCCGAGCGCCTTGAACACCTTCGCCTGGATGTCGGCGCGGTGAATGCGCACCGAACCGCCGCCGATCTCCCAGCCGTTCAGGACCATGTCGTAGCCCTTGGACAGCGCCCGCGCCGGATCCGACAGCAGCAGGTCCTCGTGGCCGTCCTTCGGCGCGGTGAACGGATGATGCATGGCGCTCCAGCGCCGGCCTTCCTCGTCCCACTCGAACATCGGGAAGTCGACCACCCACAGGGCGCGCCAGCCCTTTTCGGCCAGCCCTTTGTCGTGGCCCAGCTTGAGGCGCAGGGCGCCGAGCGCGTCGTTGACGATCTTCGCCTTGTCGGCGCCGAAGAAAATGAGGTCGCCGGGCTTTGCCTGGGTCCTCGAAATGATTCTATCCAGGAGATCCTTGGCGAGGAACTTCACGATCGGGGACTGCAAGCCGTCTGGATTGACCTTGATGTAGGCGAGTCCCTTGGCGCCATAGGCCGCGACGAATGGGGTGAGATCGTCGATCTCCTTGCGCGTGAGCTCTGCGCTCACTTTCAGCGCCGCGACCCGCCCGCCCGGCAGCTGCGCCGCCTGGCGAAACACCTTGAACTCGGTGTCCTTCATGAGATCGGTGAGCTCGGTCAGCTCGAGCGGCACGCGCAGGTCGGGCTTGTCAACGCCGTAGCGCGCGAGCACCTCCGCGTGCGTGAGGCGCGGGAAGGGATCCGGCAGCTCGACGCCGAGCACGTTCCTGAACACTTCGCGCACCAGGCCCTCCATCAGCGCCTGGATCGCGCGCTCCTCCAGAAACGAGGTCTCGATGTCGATCTGGGTGAACTCGGGCTGGCGGTCGGCGCGCAGGTCCTCGTCGCGGAAACACCTGACGATCTGGTAGTAGCGGTCGTAGCCCGCGACCATCAGGAGCTGCTTGAAAAGCTGCGGCGACTGCGGCAGGGCGTAGAACTCGCCGGGGTGCACCCGGCTCGGGACGAGGTAGTCGCGCGCGCCCTCGGGCGTGGAGCGCGTGAGCATCGGCGTCTCGATGTCGATGAATCCGTGCGCATCGAGGTAGCTGCGCACCGCCATCGCGGTGCGGTAGCGCAGCTTGAGATTCTTCTGCATCGGCTCGCGCCGCAGATCGAGCGCGCGGTGCGTGAGGCGCGTGGTCTCGTTGAGGTTTTCCTCGTCGATCTGGAACGGCGGCGTCACCGATGGGTTGAGGATCTCGACCTCGTGCGCGAGGACCTCCACCTCGCCGGAGGCGAGATCCGGGTTGACCGTACCTTCCGGGCGCCTTCGCACCCTGCCGGTGACGCGCAGCACGAACTCGCCGCGCACGCGCTCGGCGATCGCGAATGCCTCCGGCCGGTCGGGATCGAACACCACCTGCGCGAGCCCCTCGCGGTCGCGCAAGTCGACGAAGATCACGCCGCCGTGGTCGCGCCTGCGGTGCGCCCAACCGCACAGCGACACGGTGCGCTCGACCAGCGCGGCGCTCAGCTCACCGCAGTAATGGGTTCGCATTGGGTTCTTTTTCCTGCGGCGGCGCCACGCCCATGGAAATGATGTACTTCAAGGCCTGGTCGACGGTCATGTCGAGCTCGATCACGTCGCGGCGGGCGACGATGACAAAATAGCCGCCGGTCGGGTTGGGGGTGGTGGGCACGTAGACGGACAGGCAGTCCGGCGGCAGGAAGCGCGCCACGCCCGGGCCCGGCGTGCCGGTGAGAAACGCAATGGTCCACATGTTCTCGCGCGGCCACTGCACGAGCAGCGTCTTGCGGAACGCCTGGCCGCTCGACGAGAACAGCGTGTCGGAGATCTGCTTCACGCTGGAGTAGATCGAGTTCACCACCGGGATGCGGTGCAGGATGTCGTGCCAGATCTCGAACAGCTGCGCGCCGAAGAAGTTGGTGGCGAAAAGCCCGGTGAGCAGCACGATCACGACGGTCAGGATCGCGCCGAGACCCGGGATATGGACCCCCAGCCAGTTCTCGGTCTGCCAGGCATCGGGCAGCAGCCGCAGCGACTGGTCCAGCACGTCGACGACGAGCTTGAGCACCCATATGGTGATGACCAGAGGGATCCAGATCAAAAGGCCGGTAATGAGGTACTTCTTCAAGGGCGCGGAATAAAAACGCCCGGCTAGAGCCGGGCCGCGGAGTTCATGCGCCCGTGCTCAGGCGGGCGCCTCGGACTTGGATTCGGTTTTCTTTTCAGGCTTGGCGTCGGGCTTCGCCTCAGGCTTTGCGTCAGACTTGTCGTCGGCCTTCTTCTCCTGCGGCTTGGAAGCCTTGTTCTTGAAGTCGGTCGCGTACCAGCCGCTGCCTTTCAGCTGGAAGCCCGCCGCGCTCAGAAGCTTTTGAAAGGTCGGCTTGCGGCATACCGGGCACTCGGTGAGCTGCGGCTCGGTTACCCTTTGCAGGAACTCTTCCTGATGACCGCAGGCCTGGCAGCGATATTCGTAGATCGGCATGATCGAGTGAATCCCCTTGCGGCGCGATTATATCGCTGATTTTGGGGCGAAAAGCCGCGCTTCAAGCCCGCCAACCCCTCTAGAACGGGATGTCGTCTTCCAGGTCGTCGAACTTGCCCGCCGGCTTCTTCGCCGGCGCGGCCCGCGGCTCGGCGGCCCGCGGTTCGGTGGCGCGCGGCTCGGACGGCGCCTCGCGCGGCTCGCCCGCGCCGGAGCGCGAGCCGAGCATCTTCATTTCAGTCGCCATGATCTCCGTCGTATAGCGGTCCTGGCCGTCCTTGTCCTGCCACTTGCGCGTGCGCAGGCGCCCCTCGACATAGACCTGCGAGCCTTTTTTGAGGTATTCGCCCGCCACCTCGGCGAGCTTGCCGCGGAACACCACGCGGTGCCACTCGGTCTCTTCCTTCTTCTCGCCGCTCGCCTTATCGGTCCATTGAAAGGAGGTAGCGACCGATACGTTGGTAAGCGCCGCGCCGTCCGGCATGTAACGCGTTTCCGGGTCGCGCCCGAGGTTGCCTACCACGATTACCTTGTTCACCGAAGCCATGTCAGATCTCCCCTGTCACCAGTTTCCGTACGCTACGCTCATCCCATTGTCCGGGGACTACCTGGATGCGCGCAATGCGCTCGTGCACGAGCACCTCGACCTGCCGCACCCCGCGCACCCTCGCCAGCGCTTCCCTCAGCCCCTCGGGATTGACCCCGGACGCTATCGACAACGTCAGACTCGAAACCTCGTTGACCTCGCGGCGCACCGGACGCATGCCGGCTGCGAGCGCGAGCCAGACGAGCGCAAGCAGCGCGCAGGCCGTGAACACGCCGCTCGCGCCATGATGGGCGGCGACCCAACCGCCGATCACGCCGCCGAAAAACACCCCGAGGGTCTGAGTGGTGTTGTACATCCCGATCGCGACGCCGCGGCCCTGCGCCGGGGCGATGCGTGAGACGAGCGAAGGCAACATGGCTTCCAGCACGTTGAACGCAACGAAGAATCCGAACATCAGGAGAGCGATTGCCGCCACCGAGCGCTGCACGAACATCAGCGCGACCTCGACCGCGAGAAGCAAGCCGACCGAGGCGAGCAGCACCGGCTTGGCGCC
>DASYPG010000630.1:0-3047 GCA_036006885.1 Burkholderiales bacterium
GTCGAGCAGCCCCGGGATCTTGTATTCGGCGAACGAGGCGTTGCGCAGCTGCCCGCGCTCGTCGAACTGCATCTTCTCGAACAGGCTGAAGCCGAGCTGCATGATCGCGGCGCCGGAAAGCTGCGTCTCGACGATCCTGGGGTTGATCGGCGTACCGACGTCGGCGACGTTCACGAGGCGCGTGAGGCGCACGCGCCCGGTCTCGGTGTCGACCTCGAGCTCGACGCCGGTGCCCCCGACCATCCAGAAGGGGGTGGCGTTGTCGGTGAGGCCGTTCTGGTCCGGCGATTTGTAGCTCGGGACGTAGCTCGCGGCGCCCGCGACGCTGCCGGCCTGCATGCCGTACTTCTTCTTGAAGATCTCGCTCACTTCGGCGTCAGCAGGCAGTTTCAGTTCGCTTCTCAGCTGTTCAAGTTTGGACTTGGCATCTTCGGCGGCAAGCTTGACCGCGTTGCCCATGTGGAAGAGCGAGCGCGAGCCGAGCGTCGCCATGTCGTAGGGCGTGACGTCGGTATCGGAGTGCACCACGCACACCGATTCGGCGGCGACGTTGAGGACCTCGCCGGCGATCTGCGCCATCGCGGTGTCGGAGCCCTGCCCCATGTCGGCGGTGCTGCAGTACACGGTGCAGCTGCCGTCGGCGTTGATGCTGACCGCCGCCAGCGAGGTCGTCGGCGAGACGCAGGCCTTCAGGCCGATCGCGATGCCGCGCCCCCTCTTCACCGGCCCGGCGCCGCGGTCGAGCGGCTTTTTCCACTCCATCAGCGCCGAGAGCCTGTCCAGCACCTTCTCGATCGCCGCGTCGCACAAGACCGTGCCGGTCGCCTGCGGCCGGCCTTCGCGCAGCAGGTTCTTGCGGCGGAACTCGATGGGGTCGAGGCCGAGGCTGCGCGCCATCATGTCGGTGTGGCTCTCGTAGGCCCACACGAGCTGGGGGATGCCGAAGCCGCGCAGCGCGCCGGCCGGCGGCAGGTTGGTGTAGAGCGCGTACGAATCGATGAGCACGTTGTCGATGTCGTAGGGGCCGGCCGCAGTGAAGCCCGACTTCTGCGTCACGCGCGGCCCGATATCGGCGTAGGCGCCGCCGTTCCACCAGACCTCGCACTCGCGCGCCACGATGCGGCCTTCCTTGGTGACGCCGCTCTTGATGCGGAAAGTGCTCGCGTGCTTGGTGATGGTGAAGAACTGCTCCTCCATCGACAGGGCGATCTTGACTGGTTTTCTCGTCATTAAAGACAAGACGGCAACCAGGGCCTCGAGCTTGATGTAGAGCTTCGCGCCGAAGCCGCCGCCAAGGAACGGCACGCGCACACGCACCCGGTTTTCCGGCCAGCCGAGCAGCCGCGCGATCTCCATGCGCACGAACGACGGGCTTTGCGAGGCGGTGTGAATGGTGAGCGAGCTCTCGGTCGATTCGGACACCGAAACCAGCGGCTCGAGCGGCGTGTGCATCACCTGCTGGGTGTGGAAGCGGTGCTCGAAGACGCGGTGCGCCTCCTTCAGCGCAGTTTCCGTATTTCCCCTTCTCAAATGAAAATCGAGCGCGACATTGGTGTTCGTCTTTCCCTTGAGATGCTTCAGGTCGGGAAACGTGCCGGCGGGCCTGAGCGCCTCGTGCACGATCGCCTTCGAGCCCGCGGCCTCGACCTCGTCGTACACCGCGGCGAGCTCCTCGTATTCCGCCACGATGAGATGCGCGGCCTCCTCGGCCACATGCGGGTCGGCGGCGAGCACCACGGCCACCGGCTCGCCCACATAGCGCACCTTGTCGAGCGCGAGCACCGGCTGGTCGTGGAAAGCCGGCCCGTAATAGGGCTCGGGGATCAGCTTGCGGATGTCCTCGCCGGTGACGACCCGATACACGCCGCCGACCGCCTGCGCCGCCGCGACGTCGATGCGCTTGATGCGGCCGTGCGCGACGCTCGAGCGAAAAATCTTGCCGTAGAGCATTCCCGGCAGGCGCAGGTTGTGGACGTACTCGGCCCGGCCGGTCACCTTGAGCCAGCTTTCCAGGCGCGGGACCGAGCGCCCGACCTGGGGCGTCTCAGTGGATTGGCCGGCGCGCTTCATGGAGGGTGCGCTGGAGATACACGCGGATGAGCTGTTTCTTGTAGGCCGCCGAGCCGTGCAGATCGCTTTCGATTCTCGCTTCCTCCGCGGCCGCTTCGGCGGCGTCCTTGAGCGCCGCGGAATCGTCCGCTCTCCCCTTGAGGAGTCTCTCGGCCGCCAGGAGGCGGGTGGGCTTGTCGGTGGCGGCGCCGAGCACGATGCGCACGTCCTCGCCGTCGATCAGCACGGCCATGCCGACGGCGGGCCAGTCGTCCGCCGAGCGGGTCGTGCACTTGAGATACGCCGCGCGGCTTTTTCCCATGGCGGGGATCGTGACATGCGTGATGAGCTCGTTGGGCGCCAGGGTGTTCTGCAGATAGCCCGCATAGAGCGCAGCCACCGGCAGACTGCGCTCGCCTGCAGGTCCCGATATCGTGACCCGGGCGTTCAGAGCAGTCAGCAGCGGCGGCAGGTCCATGTGCGGATCGGCGTGCGCGAGCGCCCCGCCGACCGTGGCGACGTTGCGCACGCGGACGTTGGAAAGCGTGCGCAACATGCGCGTGATCGCGGGCCATCCCGCCTTGACCTGCGCCGAGCGCTCGAGCGCGCGCAGGCTTGCCATGGCGCCGACGTGCAATTCGCCGTCGACGCGGATTTCTTCCAACTTGAGTTTCCTCAGGCTCACGAGGCGCGAGGGCCGCAGCACCCCGGCCTTCATCATCAGCATGAGCGCCGTGCCGCCGGAAAGGGCACGCGCGTCCTCGGCGCCGAGCAGCGTGATGGCCTCCGGGAGCGAGGCGGGTTCGGCGAGCTCGAAAGGGCTCATGCGCGGATTTTCATTTCAGCAACTCTCGCTGAGCATACGACAGCTTGCCGCGTACGATTGCGGGTCGTTTCTCAGGAACACCGCCACGGCCGCGGCATCGCGCGCTTCGATGCGGAAGTGCTGGCTAACAGCCCGCTGATGTCCACGTCGCGCTCGCGCTTTAGATCGAACC
>DASYPG010000631.1:0-3028 GCA_036006885.1 Burkholderiales bacterium
AACGTCGGGGTGCCGCTGGTGATGAAGCGGCTGGTGGACGGGCTCGACGCGGCCACCGCCATCGTCGCCGTCCCGGTCGCGCTGCTCGCGACCTACGGCATCCTCAGATTCTCGACCACGCTGTTCCAGGAGCTGCGCGACGTGGTGTTCGTGCGCGTGGCGCAAAGGGCGATGCGCCGCATCGCCCTGGGCGTGTTCCGGCATCTGCACAGCCTGTCGCTGCGCTTCCACCTCGAGCGCCAGACCGGCGGCATGTCGCGCGACATCGAGCGCGGCACCAACGGCATCTCCACGCTGCTCTCGTACCTGCTGTTCTCGATCCTGCCCGTGATCCTGGAGTTCGCGCTGGTGGCGGCGGTGCTCCTCAACCGGTTCGACTGGCGCTTCGCCGCCGTCACCTTCGGCGCAGTCGCGTTCTACTTCGCCTTCACCGTGCTCGTCACCGAGTGGCGCATGGAGATCCGGCGGCGCGCCAACGAGCTCGACTCGAAGGCCAACGCCCGCGCCATCGACAGCCTGCTCAACTACGAGACGGTCAAGTATTTCGGCAACGAGGAGTTCGAGGCGCGCCGCTACGACGAGAACCTGAGAAAGTACGAGGACGCCGCCACCAAGAGCGAATCCTCGCTCGGTCTTCTGAACATCGGCCAGAGCATGATCATCGCCGCGGCGGTCACCGCGCTCATGTATCTCGCGGCGCAGGGCGTGGTCGAGAAGAACTTCACGCTCGGCGACCTCGTGCTGGTGAACGGCTTGCTGATCCAGCTCTACATCCCGCTCAACGTGCTCGGCATGGTGTATCGCAACATCAAGCAGTCGCTGCTCGACATGGACCGCATGTTCCGGCTGCTTGCGGTGCACCGCGAGGTCGAGGACCGCCCGGGCGCGCCCGACGTGCCGCCGGCGCCCGCGACGGTCGCCTTCCACGATGTCGACTTCTTTTACGAGAAAGCGCGGCAGATCCTCTACGGCGTCTCGTTCACCATCGCGGCGGGCCAGCGCGTCGCGGTCGTCGGCCACTCCGGCTCGGGCAAGTCGACCCTGGCGCGGCTCCTGTATCGCTTCTACGACGTCTCCAGCGGATCGATCACGATCAACGGCGCCGACGTGCGCGAGGTCAGGCAGGTGAGCCTGCGCGGCGCGATCGGCATCGTGCCGCAGGACACGGTGCTCTTCAACGACACGATCCTCTACAACATCCGCTATGGGCGTCCGGAAGCGAGCGACGCCGAAGTGATCGAGGCCGCGCGCGCCGCGCACATCCACGACTCCATCGAGAGCCTGCCGCTGAAATACGAAACCATGGTCGGCGAGCGCGGCCTCAAGCTCTCGGGCGGCGAAAAGCAGCGCGTCGCCATCGCGCGCGCGCTGCTCAAGAACCCGCGCATCCTCATCTTCGACGAAGCCACCTCGGCGCTCGATTCGCGCGCGGAAAAGGCGATCCAGGCCGAGCTCGAGCGTATTGCCAAGGGCCGCACTACGTTAGTGATCGCTCACAGGCTTTCCACGGTGATGGACGCGGACCTCATCCTGGTCCTCGCCCATGGCCGCGTCATCGAACGCGGCACGCATTCTCAACTCATTGAAGAAAATGGAGAATATGCCAGGATGTGGGCGCTGCAGCAGGAAGCCGCGGAGGCGCAGGCGGTGCTCGAAGGCGCCGAAATCCGGGAACAAACCCTGTAGCCTCAGCCCGACAGTGTGCATTATTCACGGCGATTTGAGGAACTATTCCCTACTACATGATTTTGCTTGATTTTCTCTTTTGGCGTCGTCTAGACTGCGACAACTCCATGCGCCAAGTAGGGCATGGGTATAACAAACGGAAACCGGTACCGCTAAGAAAAGATTCGCGTCCATGGCCACGCAACAAAGAAGACTGCATTCCCTCGAAGGAATTGTCGCCGCATTCGCGCTGTTCTTCGTCCTCGCCCTGACCATCGGCTTTGCCCAGGCCCAGCCCCAGAAGGTGAAGGTCGCCCAGGCCCAGCCGCAGAAGGTGAAGGTCGTCTATCTGCGCTCGGCGGCCGTGATGGTGCAGGACGCCGCCACCGGCGAGATCGTCATCAACAAGAACAGCGAAGCCCGGGTCCCCATCGCCTCGATCACCAAGCTTATGACCGCGATGATCATCCTGGATCGCGGCCTCGACCTCGAGCAGCGCATCGTGGTGAGCCGCGAGGACGTGGACACCGTGAAGGGCACCCGCTCGCGCCTGATGCCCGGCACCACGCTCACGCGCGACGAGCTGCTTCTGGTCGCGCTGATGGCCTCCGAAAACCGCGCCGCCGCGGCGCTCGGCCGCACCTATCCCGGCGGCGTCCCGGCGTTCGTCAAGGCGATGAACGAGAAGGCCGCCGAGCTCGGCATGAGCGACACCCAGTTCGTCGAGCCGACGGGACTCTCGCCCTCGAACCTCTCCAGCCCGCGCGATCTGGTCAAGCTGGTGCGCGCCGCGCACGGCTATCCGCTGATCCGCGAGTACTCGACGCGCGACCGGGCCACCGTGATGGCTTTCAACCGGCCGCTGCGCTTCGTGAACACCAACGGCCTGGTGCGCAACTCCCACTGGGACATCGAGCTCTCCAAGACCGGCTACATCAGCGAAGCGGGCCGCTGTCTCGTGATGCACGTGCGCCTCGCCTCGAAAGACCTGATCGTGGTGCTGCTCGACTCGTGGGGCAAGCAGTCGCGGATCGCGGACGCGAACCGCATCCGCAAGTGGCTCGAGATGAGCACCAAGGCGAGCCAGCGCACCTGAACCTTCCCAGTCGGTAGAAAAGAATCGGGGTCCGGCCCCGATTTTTTTTGCCTACGCGCTTTTCAGCGCGTGGAGGGCAAAGAGCTGCCTGCGGTCGGTCCAGGTCTTCTCGGCGACGTAGCCGGCGCGCGCGGCGAGGGCGCGGAAGCCCTCGACCGAATACTTGTACGAATTCTCGGTGTGGATCGACTCGCCGGTCTCGAACTCGAAGCGGTGGCGGCCGATGCGCACGCTCTGGCGCGCGAGCGAGACGAGGTGCATCTCGAT
>DASYPG010000632.1:0-18081 GCA_036006885.1 Burkholderiales bacterium
TCACCACGAAGGTGATCGGCAGCCTCAGCCGCACCGCCGTCTCGAGCTCGCCCACGCACATGCCGAAGCTGCCGTCGCCCATCACCGCCACGGTCTTCACCGCCGGGCGGCCGATGTGCGCGCCGAGCGCCGCGGCGAGCGAATAGCCGAGCGCGCCGTGCGCCCGGTTGGAGAAGAAGCGCCGTCCGCTCCCCTTCACCACGTAGTAGGCGGAGAAATACGGGCACGGCGTGCCGGGGTCGGCGACCAGAATCGCATCCTTGTCCAGAACCCTTGCAAGTTCGGCGACGACGCGCTCGGGCTTGATCGGGACGTTGTCCGATCTGGCCAGGGTTTCGAAGGCTTCGAATTTCTCGCGCTTTTTCTCGTCCACCCAGGAGAGATCCCCCGTCCGCGGCGTCACGGCCTCCGCCAGCGCGGAGAGGGCAAGCTTGGCGTCGGCCACGATCGGCACGTCGACCTTGTAGTTCGTGCCGGGTACCATCGGGTCGACGTCGACATGGATGATCCGGGCGCGGCCGGGAGCCGGATGGCGCCAGCGCTCCGTGGTCACCGATCCGGCGCGGCAGCCCACGAAGACGACGACGTCGGCCGCGTCGACCACCGCGCGCGTCTCGGGCGTGCCGCCGTTGGAGCCCACCACGCCGACCGAATGCGCGCAGCGCTCGTCGATCGAGCCCTTGCCGCTCACCGTCGTCGCTACGGGCGCGGCGAGCTTTTCAGCCAGCGCCATCAATTCTGATTCCCCATTGGAAAGCACTACGCCGCCGCCGCAGATGAAGAGCGGGCGTTTGGCCCCTCGCAGCAGCTTCGCCGCGAGTTCGATGGAGAACGGCTCGGGGGCCACGCGCCGCGAGGGGAAAGCGCCGAGGGTGGGGTCGGCCCACACCGCGTCCCGCTCGACCGGAGCGTTTTGCACGTCGTAGGGCAGCGCGATGTGGGCCGCGCCGGGACGGCCGGTGGTCATCGCCTCGAACGCGGCGCGGAAGGTGCGGGGAATGTCGGCGGCGCGATCGAGCACCGCGTTCCATTTGGTCAGCGGCTTCATCAGCGCCCGCTGATCGAGCTCCGTGAGGGTGAAGCGATTCCTGGAGGAAACCGCGACGTCGGTGTTGATCGCGAGGACCGGGACCGAGGACTCGTTCGCCTCCACCAGGCCGGGCAGGATATAGGTCGCCCCGCCTCCCGACGGGCCTTCGCACACGCCGACCTTTCCGGTGACGCGCGCATAGCCGTCGGCCATGTAGGCGGCGTGGCGCTCGTCCCGGGTGAGGATGTGCCGGATAGACCTCGAGCGCGCCAGCGCGTCGTAGAGCGGCAGGCTGGTGTCGCCGCAAAGCCCGAACACCACCTCGACGCCGTGCCCCCTCAGCATCTCGACGGCGGCGTCGGCGCCGGTGAGCGCAGCGGCCTGCAGGTCGACCGGCTTGTTCATGCGCCTATCTTACCTGCGCCGGGTCTTCGATTAGTCCGTCCCGCCTATGGGTTGCGGGGTGCAATAGAGCGACCGCTCCCTCTTGGCGCGCGACAATGCCGGACATGAAAACTCTATTCGTGATCCTCGCGCTGGTCGCGCTCGCCGCCTGCCATCAGGAAGGTCCGGCGGAAAAGGCCGGCCGGCAAGCCGACGACGCCGGCAAGGCCGCGAGCCGCAGCATCGAGAAGGCGGGCGACGCGGTCCGCGACGCCGCGAAAGGCAAGAACTAGCCTCCCTCGGGACCCGCGCGTGGCGGCTATATTAGCGCCATGCGCAGCATTGCCGAGAACCAGAAGCCTGCTCCGGGCGAGCTCTACCTCGACCACGTAGCGCATTTCGTGCCGGACCTCGGCGCGGCGGCGCGCGTCGCGGAGTCGCTCGACTTCAAGGTGACGCCGGAATCGGCGCACCGCGCGCAAGGCGCGCCTGCCGGAACCTCCAACCGCTGCATCATGCTGGAGGAGGGCTACATCGAGATCCTCGCGCCGACCCTCGACACGCCGAACGCGCAGCGCGTGCGCGAGCGCATGGCGCGCTACGACGGCGTGCATCTCGCGTGCTTCGGCTCGCCGCAGGCCGAAACCGAGCACCGGCGCCTGGCCGAGCACGGCTTCGAGCCCGAGCCGCTGGTGAGCCTCGAGCGCACCCTCGCGGGCGGGGAGAAGGTGCGCTTCAAGGTCGTCTACGTGCCGCCGGCGAAGATGCCCGAAGGGCGCGTGCAGTACGTGGAGCAGCTCACGCCCGAGGCGATCTGGACTCAGGCGAACCTCGCCCACGCCAACGGCGTCACCGGGCTGAAGGCGATCTACGTCGTGGCCGACGATCCGGCGGAAACCGCCGCGCGCTGGGCGCGCTTTTCGGGCCTGCTGCCGAGTCCCGAGGGAGCGCTGGTGCGCCTGGATTGCAGCCGCGGCCGGGTGTTCGTCGGCACCCGGGAGGAGCTCAGGCGCGTGCTCGGCGCGGCGCCCGCCGCGCCGGGCCTGGCCGGCTACCGCCTGGCGTGCCGTCATCCGGAAGGCTTCGCCGCGCGTTGCAGCAGACTAGGTTTCGCCGTGCACCGGAGCGCGTCCGGGCACGCCGTGTCGCTGCCCGCTTCCCTTGGCGGCGTTTGGCTGATTTAGAATCGCGGTTCCTTAGGAGGGGTCAGATGAGAATTTCCAGAGTCGCAATCGTGGCCGCGCTCGCGCTCGCGAGCTCCGCCGCCTTTGCGCAAACCATAAAAATCGGCTTCATCACCAGCTACTCCGGCCTCAACGGCAACCTCGGGCCGTACATGGAACGCGCGGTGCGCCTTTACATCAAGCTGCACGAGAAGGAGCTGCCGCCCGGCGTCAAGATCGAGCTCATCACGCGCGACGACACCGGCCCCAACCCCGACAAGGCCAAGCAGCTCGCGCAGGAGCTGGTGGTGCGCGAGAAGGTGAACCTCCTCGCCGGCGTGGTGTTCACGCCCAACGCGATGGCGATGGCGCCCATCGCCACCGAGGCCAAGGTTCCGTTCGTCATCATGAACGCCGGCACCGCCGTGATCACCACGCGCTCGCCGTACATCGCGCGCACCTCGTTCACGCTTTGGCAATCGAGCTACCCGCTCGGCCAATGGGCGGCGAAGAAGTTCAAGACCGCCTACACGCTGGTGAGCGACTTCGGACCCGGCCACGACGCCGAGGAGGGGTTCACCAAGGCGTTCACCGCCGGCGGCGGCAAGATGCTGGGCAACGTGCGCGTGCCGCTGCAGAACCCCGACTGGGCCGCCTACATGCAGCGGGTCAAGGACGCCAAGCCCGATACGCTGATGGTGTTCATCCCGGCGGGCAAGACCGCCACCGCGGTGATGAAGAACTTCTCCGAGCTGGGCCTCGACAAGGCCGGCATCAAGCTGATCGGCCCGGGCGACATCACCACCGACGAGGAGCTGCCCAACATGGGCGACGTCGCGCTCGGCGTGACCACCATGTTCCACTACTCGGCTGCCGCCGATCGCCCCGCAAACAAGGCCTTCGTCGCGGCATGGAAGAAGGAATACGGGGCGGGCGAGACCCCGAACTTCCTCTCCGCCGGCTCCTGGGACGGCACCGCCATGATCTTCGAGGCGATCAAGCAGCAGAAGGGCAAGCTCAACCCGGACAAGACCATGGAGGTCTTCAAGCACTGGAAGTTCGCCGACAGCCCGCGCGGCCCGATCTCCATCGATCCCGAGACGCGCGACATCGTGCAGAACGAGTACCTGCGCGAAGTGCGCAAGGTCGGCGGCCAGCTCGCCAACGTCGAGCTCGAGACCTTCGCCACCGCACTGAAGGACCCCTGGAAAGAGCTGCAGAAGAACGCGCCGGCCAAGAAGTAGGGACGTAACGGGAGGCCGCCTCGGCCGATCTACTTGCATCGCTCGTAAGCGTCGCCTTCCACGGCGCCGCTTACGGCATGATTCTGTACGTCATCTCGGTGGGCCTGTCTGTGACGATGGGCCTCATGGGATTCATCAACCTCGCCCACGGCGTGTTCGCCATGGCGGGCGGCTACGTCTTCGCTACCGCGCTCGGCCGCCTCGGGCTGCCGTTTCCCCTAGCGCTTTTGCTTGCTTTTTTCATTACTGGCTTGTTAAGCGTGGTCCTTGAACGCCTGCTCTACTCGCGGCTGTACAACGCGGGCGAGCTCGCGCAGGTGCTGTTCACCATCGGCCTCATCTTCATGGCGGTGGCGGTGGCACGAGCGATCTACGGGACGCTCGCGCCGCCGGTGTTCCTGCCCGAGTATCTCAAGGGGCAGGTGCACGTCCTCGGCCGCGACTTCCCGACTTATCGCGTTTTCTTGATTCTGTTCAGCGCAGTCATCATTGCCTCGCTGTGGTTCGGCGTAGAACGAACCAGCTGGGGCGCGATGGTGCGTGCCGCGGTCGACCACCGCGCGATGGCGCAATCGGTCGGCATCAACACCCGGCGCCTTTTCACGCTGACGTTCGCGCTGGGGAGCGGGCTCGCGGGCCTGGGCGGCGGACTCGGCGCCGACATCATCGCGGTGCAGCCGAGCTATCCCTTCGAGCACCTGGTGTTCTTCCTCATCGTGGTGGCGCTCGGCGGCCTGGGCAGCCTGCGCGGCCCGTTCATCGCCGCCCTGCTCCTCGGCATCGCAGACACCGCCTGCAAGTACTGGATACCCGAGTTCGGCGCGTTCCTCATCTACGCCGCGACGATCGGCGTACTGCTGTGGCGCCCGATGGGCCTGTTCGGAACCCGCGTATGAGCGCGAATCTCACCGGCTACACCGGCGACCCGCGCATCCGCTGGACCGAGTGGCTGCCGTGGATCGTCGCCGGCGCGGCATTCTTCCTGCTGCCCGAGTACCTGGCGCTCGGCGTGCGCATCCTGATCTTCATCCTGTTCGCGCTGTCGCTCGACCTCATCCTCGGCTACGCCGGCATCATCACCTTGGGCCACAGCGCCTTCTTCGGCCTGGGCGCGTACGTCGCCGGCTGCCTGAGCGCCAAGGCAGGCGTGTCCGATCCGTTCGTCCAGCTCGCCGCGGCGGCCGGCGCCGCGGGGCTCCTCGGCGTCCTGACTGGGGCGGTCATCCTGAGAACGCGGGCCCTGACGCTCCTCATGCTCACGCTCGCGATCACCTCGATCCTGCTCGAGATCGCGAACAAGTGGACCAGCATGACCGGCGGCGCCGACGGCCTTTCCGGGGTCACGGTGGCGCCGATCCTCGGCGCGTTCAAGTTCGATCTCTTCGGCCGGGTCGCTTTCATCTACTGCCTGGTCGCGCTGTTCCTCGCCTGGCTGCTCGTGCGCCGGCTCATCTACTCGCCCTTCGGCGCCATGCTCACCGGCATGCGCGAGAACACGATGCGCATGCACGCCGTCGGCGCTCCGGTGTACCTGCGCCTCATTGCGGTGTACACCATCTCGGCGGTCATGGCCGGGGTCGCCGGCGCGCTCCTGACCCAGACCAATCAGTTCGTCGGCCTGAACGTGCTCGGCTTCGACCTTTCGGGCGAGCTCCTCGTCATGCTGATCCTCGGCGGCGTCGGGCGCCTTTACGGCGCCTTCATCGGGCCGGTGGTCTACCTCATCGCGCAGGACTACCTCGCCAAGCAGTTTCCCGAGTACTGGTACTTCGGCATCGGCTTCATCCTTGTGCTGGTGGTGCTGTTCGCACCCGGTGGAATCCTCGGTCTCGCCGACAAATGGCTGCGGTTCTCGAAACCCAGAAGCTCTGCAAGAGCTTCGGCGCGCTGACGGTCGCGCAGAACATCGATTTCCGGCTGCACGCCGGAGACCGCCACGCGCTCATCGGGCCGAACGGCGCCGGCAAGACCACCTTCGTCAACATGCTGATGGGCGCGCTCGCGCCGAGCTCGGGGCGCATCTACCTCGGCAGCGAGGACGTGACGCGCGTGCGTCAGGCGCAGCGCGTGAAGCGCGGGCTCGGTCGCACCTTCCAGATCAACGCGCTGTTCAAGCACCTGCCGGTGCTCGACAACGTGGCGCTCGGCATCGCCGAGCGGCGCGGTGACGCGTCGCACGTGTGGAAACCTGCCTTTCTACACAAGCACATTATTGGGGAAACGGCGGAGCTGCTCTCGACGCTCGGCCTCGCCGACGACGCGCGCATTCCGGTCAAGGACCTGCCCTATGGCAAGCAGCGCCTGGTCGAGATCGCGATCGCGCTCGGCCTCTCGCCCAAGGTGCTGCTGCTCGACGAGCCCGCGGCCGGCGTGCCGTCGATGGAATCCGAGCGCATCCTCCAGGTCCTCGACCGGCTGCCGGCCGAGATCGCCATCCTCATCATCGAGCACGACATGGATCTCGTGTTCCGTTTTGCCAGGCGCATCACCGTGCTGGTGCAGGGCGAAGTGCTCACCGAGGGTGCGCCGAGCGAGATCGCGCACGACCGGCGCGTGCACCAGGTTTACCTGGGCGAGCAGCACCATGCCTGACGCGCTGCAGATCCGGCGGTTGAGCGCGGGCTACGGCGAGACCGTGGTGCTCGAGGACGTCGAGCTCACGCTGCCCGAGCGCGGCTCGCTCGCCGTCCTCGGCAGGAACGGCGTCGGCAAGACCACTCTTCTTTCCACCGTGATGGGGCACACGAGCTTCCACTCGGGTTCCATCACATTTCAAGGTCGTGAGATATCCCGGCTTCCCGTGTACGAGCGCTCACGGCTGGGCATCGGCTTCGTGCCGCAGGAGCGCCTGATCTTTCCCTCGCTCAGCGTGCACGAGAACCTCACCGTCGCCGCGCGCCCGGGGCGCTGGAGCGTCGAGCGCGTCTACGGGCTCTTTCCGCGCCTGAAGGAGCGCCGCGCCGCCATGGGCAACCAGCTCTCGGGCGGCGAGCAGCAGATGCTCGCCATCGGCCGCGCGCTGATGGGCAACCCCTCGCTCCTCCTGCTCGACGAGCCGCTCGAGGGCCTCGCGCCGATCATCGTCGAACTGCTGTTGCAGTCGCTCAAGCGACTCATCTCGGAGGATTCGCTCGCCATCATCCTGGTCGAGCAGCACGCCAAGGTGGCGCTCTCGGTCACCGAAAGCGCCATCGTCCTGAACCGCGGCCGCATCACCTACTACGGCTCGAGCGCCGAGCTCCTCGCCGATCCCCAGAAGCTGACCAGCCTGATCGTGGCGCAGTAGCGAGCGATTGCCTAGAGCTGGGCAGTGGGAGACTTGGCAACCCGCAAGCCTTCCAGGATCGCGAGCGCGTGGTCGATGGAGAAGTCGTAAGTCGTCGAATCGAACGCCTTGGGATTGCCGCGCATCATGTAGCCGTGCTGGATGCCGGGGAAGATGTGCACCTGCGCGTTGTTCATGCGAGCGGGCACGCCGCGATACGCCTCGAGCACCGGAGCCGGCGCGGCATGGTCCTGGTCGCCCCAGATGATGCATACGGGCGCCCGCACGCCTTCGAGCTCACCGATGAAGTCGAGCATCTGCGTGCCGTGGCACGAGATGCCGGCGTCATAGCCCAGCCGCTTGGGACCGAGGATCGAGTACGGGCCGCCGTAGCAGAAGCCGATCACCGCGGCGCGGCCGTTGAAGAGGGCCTCGCGCCGCAGCACCGGCAGCACGTCGGCGAGGTCGCGCTCCCCGGTCCTAATCTTGTCGAGGCGCGGCTGGCCGCGCGGCGCGGCGCGCTGGTCGTCGCGCGCGAGCGGCCCCGGCACGCTGCGCCAGAAAAGGTCGGGCGCCGCCGCGATGTAGCCGCGCGAGGCGAACTCGTCGGCGATGCCGCGCAGGTCCTGGTCGACGCCGTGGATCGCCGAGGCGAGCACGATGGCCGGCACCTTCGGCCCGCCCTCGGGCGTCACGAAGTAGCAATCGAACTGCGGACCTTCGCTCGAGCGGATCTTGATGTCTTTCTTCAGCATGGCGCCTCGCCGGAAAAGAGTCTTGCGGGAATAGATTCTAGTAACGCGTACGCGTCATGCAAGCCCCCGTTTGACTTATGGCCGTGCGACGAGCTCGACGAAATTTGGAAAGCGTCGACGTCCGATCGGGGCGCGATTACAGGTAAAGCTGGCGCACGATGGCGTTGCCGGGACTGGCGGTGTCGACCAGCACCTCCACTTCCTGGTTCACCGCGAGCGCCTCGACCTGCTTGTTCTTGTGGACCGGGGTCCACGAAGTGACGCGGTGGCCGCCGAAGTCGTAGGCGAACTCGAGCCGGCCTTTGTCCTTCGCGACGTCGATACGCGTGATCTGGGCGCGCACGAGCTGCCCGCGCGAGAACAGGCGGTGAATGCGCCAGATGCGCCACGCGACAAGGCCGCAGACAACGACGGACAGGGGTAGCGCGATCATGAGCGCGTCGTGCGCGGTGAAGCTGCCGTCGCGGCGGAACAAGATGAGCTGGGCGCTGATGAGCCAGATCACGGGCAGGCACATAAGGCAAAAAAGCGCCGGCCAATCGGTCCACAGGATGCTGAAGGTACGTGGTCTCACGCTAGCGCCTGCATTGATCATTCGCCCAGGGCCTAAACGATACGCGAGCCGCGCATCCAGCGGAACTTGCGGCCGAAGGCGGCATTGCCGCCCTCGACGCCGAGGATCAGCGTCTCGCCGGGGAACGTCACGGTGTCCTGGATGCGCTGGAGGACGACCTGGGCGCTGCCCTTCTTCTGCCGCGGTAGCCAGCCGCGGCGCACGGTGAAGCCGAGCACATAGCACAGCCGCTCCGGCATGTGCTTCACGCGCTTCTTCACGAAGTAGGCCTTGCGCACGCCATCGATCGCGCGGAGCTGCGCCTGCATCTGCGCGAGGAACGCGGGCTCGATGCCGTGGCGCTCGAACTTGTCGCTGGTACGTACCTCGTCGCGCTCCTTCTTCGCGGCCGTCTCCAGCTCCACGCGCTCCATCATGCGGCTGTGCCACTCGTGGGCTTCGTCCTTGCGGCCCTTGCGCCAGCAGTAATCTCGCAGCGATTGGCAGCACCGCGCGATCTCCCACGGGTCGCGCTCCATCGCTCGCTTGAGGAGCGCCACGCCGGAATCGTCGTCGCGCGCCAGAAGCCGTACGCCCAGCGTGTAAAGCACCACTGGATCGTCGGGGGCGCGGTCATGGAGCGCGCGCAGCTGCGCGATGCAGTCCTCCGCGTTGCAGCCGACCGATTCGGTGAGGAGCGCGCGGTTGTAAGCTTCCTGCAGCGAAAGCGCGCTGCCCGAAGCGTGCTTCGTCTCGAGCTCGGCAAGCTTCTGGCGCACCTGCTGCACTTCGCGGTGGCGCTCCTGCCAGGAAGGCAGGATGCCGTCGTGCCAGCGCTGGTCGAATTCACGGGTGATGCGCTCGAGCGACGCGCCGAACAGACGGTCGGCGGCTGCTCCCGGCGCCGGAAGCGCGAGCGCGGGCTGCTCGCCGAGCGCGCCGAGGCGCTCGCTGAGCGAGGGATGGGTATCGTCGAGCGTGGTCTTGCGCGCGAGCGCCTGATCGAGCCAGGCCTCGATCGACACGGTGTCAATATCGGCGGCGACCTGCGCGCCCATGGCCGCGTACGGCGCGAACGCCGGCCGCGGCATCTCGTCGGCCCGCTTCACGATCTGCGGCCAGAAGCGCTCCTCGAGATAGGCTTCGACGACGTTGACCGCGGTCAGCGCCTCTGCGGCGGCGCGCTTCGTGGCGAGGCGCGCCGAGGTCGCGTCGGCCTCGAACTCGTTGGCGCGTGCGAGCGGGTACGAGTAAGCGTTGAAGTACGGGGCATACCAGCGCAGCAACGGTCGAAATAGGAAGCGGCCCCGGCTCTCGGCCGCCTCGAGCGCCGCCACGAGGCGGCTCCAGCGCAGCCGCTGCGCGTAGATCCAGTTCGACATGCTGCTGTGGCCCTTGCTGAGGTGGCCGAACTCGTGCGCCAGCACCGCCTTGAACTGCTGCACCGTAAGCGCCTTCGCGAGCGGCAGGCCGATGATGAGGTAATTGCGGCTCCAGCCGAAAAGCCCCAGGCGGGGCGCCTGGACCACCGCGGCGTTGAAGTCGTCGGTAACGAGGACGTGGTGAAAGCGCGGCGAGCGCAGGGCCCGGCGCAGCTCCTCGATCATGGCGAAAAGCACCGGCGCCTCGCGCGGCTTGATCTCGGTGCCCCGGGGCGGCGAGAGCCTGACCCACAGCGCCTTGAGCACCACCCAGAGGAAGACGGCCGTTACGATGGCGATCTTCACGCCCGCGGCCTTGAGCCAAACCACCGATACGAGCGCGACGAGGAAGAGCGCCGCAACCAGGAGCAGCACGACGCCGAGATAAACGTTACCGAGGAGCGCCATCAGCAGAACGCGCGTCCGGTAGCCCGCGGGATTGCGCTTCGCATCGGGTCGAGGCGGCCGACCAGGGCCTCGAACTGTTCGTCGGTCATGATGGAGCGTGACGCTATCAGCCGCGGGCCGGCCCGCGCGAGGGCATATGCCTCGTGCTATCGCGCTCCCGCAGGGGTTGCATGTGCGCCGGCCCAGGCGCAAGATTGCGCGTTCTAGGAGCGACGAGGCAATGGTTGCGCATTTCTTCGCCTCACCGGCCAAGCGGCTGGAGCACATGCCGGTCACACCGGCACGTGTCCAGGAGGCGTTGAAGGCCTGAGGGATCCCCTCGGGCACTGAAGGGGCCGCGCCAGCGGCCCTTTTTTTATGCCTTTGTCTTCGCCTTGGCCCAGCGCGCGATCTGCTCGAAGCACTCGCCGAAATAGAGCTCGAAGTTGTCGTACTCGGCCCAGCCGAGGTGCGGCGTGCAAAGGACATTGGGCATCGCGAGCAGCGGATGACCCTGCGGAACGGGTTCCTCTTCATAGACGTCGAGCGCCGCATATCCCGGACGTCCACTCCTCAATGATTCAAGCAGGGCGCCGGGCTGGACGAGCTCGGCGCGCGCGGTGTTGACGAAAAGCGCGCTCGGCTTCATGCGACCGAGATCCTCGCGCGTCACGCTGCCGCGCGTCTCCGGCGTGAGCCGCACCTGCAGCGTAAGCACGTCGGCCTCCTCGAAGAGCTGGGCCTTGCTTTTCGCTGCCTGATAGCCGACCTCCCTTGCCTTGGCGAGGGAGGCTTCTCTGCCGAAGACCAGGATCCGCATGCCCATCCCCGCGCCCGCCGCGGCGACCAGCGCTCCGATCGTCCCCAGGCCGAGCACGCCCAGCGTGCTGCCCCGCAGGCGATGCGAGAGAGCGCGCGGCAGTTCGCCGCGCTTCATGCGCTCGGCCTCGGTGGCGATGTTGCGCCGCGAGGCGAGGATCAGCGCCAGGGTGAGCTCGGCGGGCGAGGCCGGCGACGCGTTCGAGCCGTGGATCACGTCGATGCCGAGGTCCTTGCAGGCTGGGAAGTCGATCACCTTGGAATGCCGGCCGACCAGCGCGAGCAGCTCGAGCTTCGGCAGCCGCTTGAGCAGCGATCGCGGAAAAGCGACCCGTTCGCGGATCGCGACCACTACCTGCGCGTCGGCGAGGCGCTCGGCGAGCTCGTCCGCGTCGCGCGCAGGTTCGCGAAACCGCAGCACTTCGTGCCCGCGCAGCAGCTCGAAGCACTTCAGCCGGTGCACAATATCCTGATAATCGTCGGGGATGGCTATGCGCATCGGCGTCGTTCTAAGTCTTTTGCTCTGGGTAGCGCAAGCGGCTGCGCAAACCTGGCCGAACAAGCCGGTGCACCTCATCGTCCCGTTTTCCGCCGGCAGCGCGGTCGATACCCTCGCCCGCATTCCCGGGCAGAAGCTCTCCGAGCTGTGGGGCCAGCAGGTCGTGGTCGACAACCGCGTCGGCGCGAACGGCACGATCGGCACCGAAGCGGCGGCCAAGGCGCCGGCCGACGGCTATACGCTCGTCCTCGCCAACGACGCCGGGCTCGCGACCAGCCCGGCGCTCTATCCCAAGCTCCCGTACCATCCGCTGCGCGATTTCGCTCCCATCACCCTCGCGGCTTCCATACCCATCGTTCTCGTCGTGAACTCCTCGTTCCCGGCATCGTCGGTGCAGGAACTGGTCAAGGAGGCCATGGCAAATCCGGGAAAGATCAACTACGCCTCCGGCGGCAACGGCAGCGCCCAGCACCTGCCGATGGAAATGTTCAAGCTCGCCGCGGGCATCGACCTCGTGCACGTACCGTACAAGGGCCTCGGGCCGGCGTTCAACGACGTCGTTGCGGGCCAGATCCCGGTGATGTTCGCAGGGATGTCCAACGTCTTCCCGCACGTGAAGAGCGGGCGCATCCGGGTGCTCGCGATCGGTAGCGCGAAGCGCTCCGGCGCCATGCCCGACGTGCCCACCATGCAGGAGGCGGGCGTTGCGGGCTTCGACTATGCCGCCTGGGCCGGCTTTCTTGCCCCAACCGGAACGGCGCCTGCGGTCGTCGAGAAGGTGAATGCCGACCTGAAGAAGGTGCTTGGAATGCCGGAAGTGCGAGACAAGCTCGTGGCGCTCGGCTTCGAGGTGTCGCCGGGCACGCCGCAGGAGTTCGGCGCCAAGATCGAGCGCGAGATGGCGAAAGTCGCCAGGGTGGTGAAGGACGCGGGCATCCGCGCCGACTGAGAAGAAGAGAGACAAACCTTGAAAACCGTGACCGTCACCATTTTTCCGATTTTTCTCGCTTGCGCATCGTCCATCGCGACGGCGCAGCCAAAGCCCAAGCCGCCCGGGTTTCCCGACGCGCCGGGAAAAGAAACGCTGGTCGCGAAATGCTTCCAGTGCCACAGCCCGGGCATGTGGATGGACCATCGCCAGGACCGCAAGGGCTGGGAAGGGACGCTCTACCGCATGGTCGGGCGCGGAGCGCTGTGGAACGAGCAAGAGATCAAGGCAATGGCCGATTACCTCGCCGCCGTCTACGGGAGGAAGCCGCAATGAGAGAGCTGGTCGCGCGTTACCTGTCGCATTCGATCTCGAGGCGCACCTTCCTGAAGGGTCTGGCGGGCGCCGGGCTCTCGGCCAGCGCGGCGCAGAGCGTGCTCGACTCGCTCGTGCCTGCGGCCCACGCGCAGGAAGCGGCGCGCGTCGCGCCGGAAGCGATCAAGGTGGTCGAGGGAAGCGGCGCGCTCTGCTTCGCCGAGCAGCTCATCGCCTCGGGCGTGAAGTACGTGTTCGGCAACTCGGCGAGCGAGGATGCGCAGTTCTACGAGGCGCTGGTCGACCGGCCGCAGCTCAAGTACGTCCTCACGCCGCACGAGGGCCCGGGCGCGGCGATGGCCGCGGGCTACGTCAAGGCCTCTGGCGAGCCGACCATCGTGATGCAGGCGGCGGTGGTGGGACTCGTGAACGCGATGGGGCAGATGTTCAACGCCTTCAAGGAACAGACGCCGCTGGTGTTCTACAGCTACCGCACCGACCAGACCGGCCGCGCCGGCCGCGACGGCTTCGAGGAGGTGGCGAACCAGGAAGGCATCGTGGCGCCGCTCACCAAGTACTCGTGGCTCGCGCGCCGCGCCGACATGATTCCCGAGACCGTGCGCCGCGCCTTCAAGGCGGCCTGGACGCCGCCCTATGGTCCCACCTATGCCTCCTGGCACTCGGACCTGAACGACGAGCGCGTGCGCACCGAGGTTGTCCTGCGAGAGAAATTCGATCCGCGCATGCGCGTGCGGCCCAATCCCGCCGAGGTGGAGCGCGCGGCGAAGCTTCTCGTCGAAGCGCGCATGCCGCTCATGATCGTCGGCGACGAGGTCTACAACGCGAAGGCGGTGGCCAAGGCGGTGAAGCTCGCCGAGATCCTCGGCATGCCGGTGACGCAGGCGCGTCAGATCTTCGCCAGTTTCCCGGAAGCGCATCCGCTGTGGGTCGGCGCGCTGCCCGTCGGCCGCGTCACGAGCCTCGATTACCCGAAAGACGCCGACGTCATCATCAACGTCGGCAACAAGCTGCAGCACAACAGCCCGACCCCGATGATCGGCCGCGGCCCCAAGTTCATCGACATGCGCATCGACAGCTGGAGCATGGGCAACGTCATGAGCACCGAGGTGCCGCTCGTGGCCGACGTCGCATACGGGCTCGATGACCTCACGGCCGCCGTCGAGCAGCTTCTCAACCCCTCGGTGAAGGAAAGGGCGGCGTCCAGGGCGGCCGAAGTTCGGAAATTTTCTGAAAAAGCGAAATCGCTGCGCGCGCTCGTCTCGAAGAGCCCCGACTGGGACCGCGCTCCCATGATCGCCGACCGCGTCACCTGGGAAGTGGCGCAGTTCGCCGACTCCGACGCGATCATCGTGCACGAGGCGGGCTCGGTGAACCCGCACAGCTTCAACTTCGATCCCGAGCGCGGCCGCGAGCTCTTCTACTACTACGGCGCGCATCTCGGCTCGGGCGTAGGAACCGCGGCCGGGGTCAAGCTCGCGCGCCCGAACCGGCAGGTCATCTGCCTGGTCGGCGACGGCTCGTTCGTGTTCGGGCCGACCGCGCTCTGGAACATGGCGCGCCTCGAGCTGCCGGTCATCACCGTTGTCTACAACAACCACGCGTACAGCGGGCCGCACAGCCGCGTGATCGAGAAGGTCCCCGGAGGCCGCATGGTGCAGACCGGGCACTTCTTCCACGATTATCTGGGCAGCCCGGACATGAACATGGCGTGGATCGCCAAGGGCTTCGGCGTCGACGCCGAAGTCGTGGAGTCTCCGGCGCAGCTCAAGGCCGCGCTCGCCCGCGCGCGCAAGGCGACGGTCGAAGGCAAGCCGTATCTCATCGACGCGCAGGTCGCGCGCATGGGCGTGGCGTGGGCGCAGAAGCCGTGGACGCCTCCGATCCGCATCGCGCAGGAGCGCACGCGCAAGGTGTAGCCCGGAGGGGATTTCGGCGTGGGCACTTGGCGGCCTCCCGCCGCATAGCGCCTTCTTTTTGAGCCGCGAGCGCCGGGGGAGGCCCAACGCAGCGCCGGGGTCGATCGCCCCTCCGCCGAATCGCCTCGATCATCGCCGACCCGGCGCGCACGCCGCGCCGGAAATGTCGCCGCCGGACACGATGGCCGCGTAAAAATCGGTCTAGAAAGCTTTCAAATCCTTGCCGGCGAGCGCGCGTAGCCGCGGCAGATCGAGCACCGTGATGCCGCGGTAGCCGCTGCGGATCACCCCTTCGGATTCCAGGCGGCGCAGCTCGGTGTTGGCGCGCGAGCGGCTGGTTCCCAGCATGCGCGCGAGATCGGCCTGCGTCATCGGCAGCACCGGCTCGGCGGAAGTCGCCTCGATGGCCGGCAGCAGAACCAGCAGGCGCCGCACCAGCCGCTCGGGCAGGGCGCAGGCCGTGTTGTCGCGCAAAAGCATGAGCGCGACCATGAGCCGGCGCGAGAGCAGCGCCCCGAAATGGCGCCACAGCGGGGGGCGGTCGTCGAGCAGCCGCATCAGCGCGGCGCCCTCGATCCAGGCGAGCTCCGTCGCGCCGAAGCCGCGCACGTCGAAGGTCCCAACGCCCTTGCCGATGACCGCGGCAAGGCCGAAGAAGTTGCCGGGGCCGAGGACCGCATACACGTGCTCGCCACCCTTGGCGGTGCTGGTGCTGATGCGCGCGGCGCCGCTCAGGATGATCCACAAATGGCTGTCATAGCCGCCGGCGTTTTCCACGCGCTCGTCGTGGTGCAGCCTCCTGCGCCGTGCGAGCTGCGCGAGGCGCTCCAGATCTCTCGCCGCCACGGCGTGAAAGTGGACGCTCTGCTCCAGCGTCCGCCGGATGGCGGCGGACTCGCGAGGCCGCGTCACGGTTGCAGGCGAAGCCTCGCGTCCATCAGCACCGCGCTAGCGCTTCTCCTGGACTTCCTGCGCCAGGCTCTTGTCGATGAGCGTGATCTCGATGCGGCGGTTCTTCCTGCGCCCGTCGGCGTCGTCGTTCGGCGCGACCGGCGAAAATTCCCCGCGTCCCGATGCCGTCATGCGCTCGGGCGGTATGCCTGCGGCCTGCAGAAAGCGCACGACCGTGGTGGCGCGCGCCGCCGAAAGCTCCCAGTTCGAGGGAAACTGCGCCGTGGCGATCGGCACGTTGTCAGTGTGGCCGACGACGCGAATGACCTTGTCCTCGTAGCCTTTCAGCGCATCGCCGACCTTCTTCAGGACTTCCTTGCCGGAGTCCTTGAGCGCCGCCTTGCCGGAATCGAAGAACAGCTGCTCGGCCACCTCGACCGTCAGCATGTCCTTGTACTGGCGCACCTGGAGCTGGCCTTTTTTCACCTCTTCGTTGAGATTGCTCACCAGGCCGTCATACTGCGACTTGGTCTGCTGGTTCGCCGTCTCGAGCTGAGACTTCTGCCGCTGCAAGTTGTCGACCTCGGCGCGCAGGTCGGCCTGCTGTTTTTCCAGCGCCGCGCGCTGCGACTGAAGCTGTTTGGTCTGCTGCTCCAGCCCGTCGCGCTGCTTCTGCAGCGCATCGATCTCCTGGTTCTTGTCTGCCTGCAGCTTCTCGAACTCGCCCTTGCTGACACAGCCCGCGGCAAGGGCCGCGGCGAAGAGGGCACCTACAAGCTGGAGTCCTGGTCTTTTCATCGTCCTTTCCTCTTGGTCAAGTCCCCCAATGCCGAAGACCTTAGCACGTTCCCGCTGTTTTCCGTTCAATTGCGGGCTCGCCGGTATCATGCACCCGTCACCCGGCTGACATTCTATGAACTATCAGACACTCAAGCTCGAGGCGAGCGCACCCCACCTCCTCGTCGTGACCCTGAACCGCCCCAAGGCGCTGAACGCGCTCAACACCCAGATGGGACGCGAGCTCCACGAGCTCTGGACCCGGCTCGCCGCCGAGCCGGGCGAGACGCGCTGCGTGGTGCTCACCGGCTCCGGCGAGCGCGCCTTCTGTGCCGGCGCCGACCTCAAGGAGCGCGACGGCATGGCGCAGTCCGACTGGCAGGTCCAGCACGAGCTCTTCGAGCGCGGTTTCATGGCGCTGATGGAATTTCCGCTGCCGGTGATCGCCGCGGTGAACGGCCACGCCTTCGGCGGCGGGCTCGAGATCGCCCTGTGCTGCGATTTCATCTACGCCTCGCGCGCCGCGCGGTTCGCGCTGCCCGAGGTGCGCCTGGGCATCATGCCGGGCGGCGGCGGCACGCAGAACCTCGCGCGCGCCGCCGGCGAGCGGCGCGCAAAGGAGCTCGTCCTGTCCGGCCGCCAGTTCACCGCCGAGGAAGGCTTGGCCTGGGGCATTTTCAACCGGGCCTGCGAAGCCGGCACCGTGTTGAACGAGGCATTCGAAACGGCAAAAGCAATCGCGGAAAACGCCCCGCTCTCGGTGCGCCAGGCCAAGAAATCGATCCGCTATGGCTCGCAGACCGACCTCCTGACCGGCTACCGCTTCGAGATCGAGGCCTACAACCGCCTGGTCGACACCGAAGACCGCAGGGAGGGCGTGCGCGCCTTCAACGAGAAACGCAAGCCCGTGTTCCGCGGCAAATAATCCAGGTCACTTCGGGCTGGTCTGCAGCTCCTGCGCCAGGTTCTTGTCGATCAGCGTGATCTCGATGCGCCGGTTCCTGCGGCGGCCCTCGGGATCGTCGTTCGATGCGACCGGCGAGTGTTCGGCGCGTCCCGACGCCGCGAGGCGCTCGGGGGGCACGCCGGCGGCCTCGAGGAAGCGCACCACCGTGGTCGCGCGCGCGGCCGAGAGCTCCCAGTTCGACGCGAACTGCGCCTGCATCGACTTGCCGATCGGCACGTTGTCGGTGTGGCCGACCACCCGCACGATCTTGTCGTCGTAGCCCTTCAGCGCCTCACCCACCTTCTTCAGGACCGCCTTGCCCGACTCCTTGAGGTTCGCGTGCCCGGAGTCGAAGAAGATCTGCTCGGCCACCTCGACCGTCAGCATGTCCTTGTACTGGCGAACCTGGACCTGGCCCTGCTGCACCTCAGCGTTGAGGTTGCGCGCCAGAGACTCGTACTGGGCCTGGTTCTGCCGGTTCGCCGCGTCGAGCTGCGCCCGCTGCTTCTCCAGCGTCACCACCTCCGAGCGCAGCGCGGTCTTCTGCTGCTCGAGCCCGGCGCGCTGCGACTCCAGGTCCTTCACCTTCTGGTCCAGCCCGTCGCGCTCGGCCTGGAGCTTCTCGTAGTCGCCCTTGCTCACGCAGCCGCCCGCCGCGAGCGCCACGGCGATCGCGCCACTCACCAACAGCCATCGGTTCTTTCTCATCGTCGTCTCCTTGCAGGTTGCTTCCTTCATGCTCTTTCTCCGGAAAGCCAGGTGATCGC
>DASYPG010000633.1:0-2314 GCA_036006885.1 Burkholderiales bacterium
GCCGACCGGGCTTTGCTATCCCGGCACGGTCGACGGAGCCGATCTCCCGCCGTGCCGCGAGTGCGCTCCGCAGTGGCAGCCGCGCTTTCGCGCCGCGCTTCCCGACATCCGGCTGACATTGCTCGTCGGCAGCTATGCACAGTCGTTCTACTTGAGGAACCGAAGAAGGAAGAGCCTCGCCGAAACCGTCCGCGCGTTCCGCGATTACCTGCCCGAGTTCTTCGTCCTGCCCCATCCGAGCTGGCGCAACCAGGCCTGGCGCAAGAAGAACCCCTGGTTCGCAGCCGAGGTGATTCCGGCGCTGCGGCGGAGGGTCCGGAGCTGCATCGGCCCGCTATAATCGTGTCACTCACGTGATCGCCTCACCCCGATGAAGCTGCTCGCCTCCCCGGCAAGCCCGTACACGCGCAAGGTGCGCGTGGTGCTCGCTGAGAAGAAGATCGACTTCGAGATCGAGCTCGTGGACGTGGCGCCGGCGGAAAACCCGGTCAACGCGCACAACCCGCTCGGCAAGATCCCCACGCTGGTGCTGGACGACGGCACGGCGCTCTACGACTCGCGCGTCATCGTCGAGTTCCTCGACCACGCTTCACCGCTCAATCGCCTGCTCCCCGCCGAGTTCCGCGACCGCGTGCAGGTGCGCCGCTGGGAGGCGCTCGCCGACGGCGTAGTCGACGCGGGCATGCTGGTCCGCGGCGGATTCCAGCTCGACAAGCAGGTCGCGCGCATGCGCCGAGGCATGGCTCGCCTCGCGTCAGAGCTGGAAGGCAAGGCCTGGTGTCATGGCGAGCGCTATTCGCTCGCCGACATCGCCTTGGGCTGTTGCGTCGGCTGGCTCGGCTTCCGCAAGCCGGGCAACGTCGACTGGCCGGCCGAGTATCCGGCGCTGGCGCGGCACTACCAGAAGCTCCTCGAGCGCCCGGCCTTCGCCGATACGGCGCCTAAGTAAGCTCTATTTCTTGCTCTGTCGCCGGTAGGCCGCGAGCGCGGCCTTGGCTTGCGCGGCCTTTTCCTCCAGCATCCTGCGCCAGTCCTTGCGGTGCGCGCGCAGGGCCTCGACGATCGACTCGGCGACGACCAGGTTGCGATACCACTTGGCGTTCGCCGGCACGACGATCCAGGGCGCATGTTTCGCGGCGGTCTTCGAGACCGCGTCCTCGTACGCCTCGGTGTACTCGTCCCAGCAGTCGCGTTCCTTCCAATCGTTCGGGTTGAGCTTCCAGGCGTTCGCCGGATCCTTCTCGCGCTCGAGCAGCCGCTCCTTCTGCTCGTGCTTGGTGATGTGTAGGAAATACTTGAGCACGATGGTGCCGTGCTCGGCGAGCATCGCCTCGAAGTCGGCGATGTGGTCGTAGCGCGCCTTCCACAGCTTCTTCGGCACGAGGTCGTGCACGCGAACGACCAGCACGTCCTCGTAATGCGAGCGGTTGAAGAGGGCGAACTCGCCCAGGCGCGGCGTGTGGCGGTGCACCCGCCACAGGAAATCGTGCTCGCGCTCTTCCGCGGTCGGAACGCCGAAGGACACCACGCTCACCCCGCGCGGGTTGAGGTAGCCGGCGACGTGCTTGATGGTGCCGTCCTTGCCCGCGGTGTCGCGGCCCTGGAGGACGACCAGCACGCTGCTCGCCTTGGAGGCGAACATTTCGTCCTGCAGCGCAAAGAGCTCCTCCCCGAGCTCCGCAAGCCGCGGCTCGGCCTTCTCGCGCGTCATATCCTTTGGCGGCTCCGCCGAGATGTCGTCGAGGCGAACCTTCTCGCCCGGCCGGTGGAAGAAGGTCCTGGGCATGCCTACGAAATGACGCCGCCGCCCAGGCAAACGTCGCGCTCGTAGAGCACGACGGACTGCCCCGGCGTCACCGCCCACTGTGGCGCGTCGAATTTCACCTGTATCCCGCTCTCCGGCACGCGCTCGAGCCTGCACGGCGCGTCGGCTTGGCGGTAGCGCGTCTTCGCCGAAAGGGCTTCTTCACCCGGAGGTCGGCCGGACACCCAGGCCGCGTCTTCCGCTTTCAATTGTTTCCTGAGAAGTAACGGGTGGTCGTGGCCCTGCACCACGATGAGCTCGTTCGAGCCGACCCGCTTGTCGGCAACGTACCAGGCTTCGCCGTTCATCTTGGCCATGCCGCCGATGCCGATGCCCTTCCTTTGCCCGATGGTGTAGAACGCGAGCCCCATGTGCTCGCCGATGACCCGGCCTTCCGGGGTCTTGATCGGCCCCGGCGCCTTCGGCAGGTAGCGGTTCAGGAATTCCCGGAACGGCCGCTCGCCTATGAAGCAGATCCCGGTCGAGTCCTTCTTGGCGTGATTGGGGAGC
>DASYPG010000634.1:0-21235 GCA_036006885.1 Burkholderiales bacterium
TCGAGGTCGCCCTCCTGCTGGAAGCGCCGGGCGAGCGAGCGCTCTTCGTCGGCGCTCAGGATCGGGAACCGGTTGACGGTCTGGATGTACGCCTCAAGGCTGCCGGTGGGCATCGGCACGGGAACCGAAACGGACAGGGCCAGCGGTGCTTGCATGGGTACGGATTCTCCTTTGCAGACTGATTTTAGCAATCAGGCCATTAGAGTGCTAGAGCGGGCTTCGGTTCCATAAAGGCTTTCACCGAAAGTGGGCGCTAACAAGCGTTGGAGGCTAGGTGGGCTCGATCTCCCGAAGCTGCCGGGCCACGGCGAGTTGGGCGCCGAGGCTGCCGAGCAGGCCGGCGAAAACCACGACCGCCAGCGCATCGCCCGGGGCGAGGAACTCGAGCCGGAAGCCCGACCCGTAGGACTGCGCCAGGACCCGAACCTCGCGGTTGAGCAGCCCAAGGCCGGCCGCCACGATGCCGAGCGCGACGATCCCGCCGGCCGCGCCCTGGAAGAGCCCCATGTAATAGAAGGGCCTGCGGATGAACCCGTCGGTCGCGCCGATCAGCTTCGACACCTCGATCTCCGCGCGCTGGGTGAGGATCTGGAGCCGGATGGTATTGAACGTCACCGCGACCAGCCCCGCGCCGAGCAGCGCGCTCAAGAGCCAGATCGCCACCCGGCCGATGTTGGCCAGGGCGGCAAGGCGCCGCGCCCAGGCGGCATCGGCCTGAACGTGCGCGACGCCCGGCAGTCCGGCGAGCTCCGCGGACAGCTGCTCGACATTCTCCGTGCGGGGCGTCACCACGAAGGCATCGGGCAGCGGGTTGCGGCCGAGCGCCGCGATCACCTCGGCGAGGCCCTGTACGCCGGACAGCTCCTTGAGCGCCTGCTCGCGCGGCACGAAGCGCACTTTCGCGAGGCGCGGGTCGGCACGCAGCGTCCTGCCGATCGCATCGGCCTCCGCGCGCTTCGCGCTGGGCTGCAGGTAGAGCGAAATCTGCGTGTCGAGCTCGAGGCGCCCGGTCATGCCACGCAGGTTCTCCAGCAGCGCGTAGCCGCCCGCGGGAAGGGAGAGCGCCACGCCGATGACGGCGGTGTTCAGCACGCCCAGGCGCCGCAGCGCCGCGATGGCCGCCTGGCGGTGCTGACGCAGCCAGGCGTTCAAGCGATGCGCCCTTCCTCGAGGCGCAGCACCCGCCTGCCGTAGCGCTCGACGAGGCTCCGGTCGTGCGTGGCGATCAGGACCGTCACGCCGACCTGGTTGAAGCCGACGAACACCTCGAGAATCAGCGCCGCCGACTCCGCGTCGAGGTTCGCAGTGGGCTCGTCGCCGATCAGGATGCCGGGGCGGTTGACGACCGCGCGAGCGATGGCGAGGCGCTGCTGTTCGCCACCCGAAAGCTGGATCGGGTTCGCCTTCTCGCGGCCGAGCAGTCCCACCTTGTCGAGGGCCGCGCGCGTGCGCCGCGCCGCCTCCCTCGGCGGCAGCCCGGAGAAGGCGAGCGGGAGCATCACGTTGTCGAATACGCTGCGGTCGTACAGCAGCTTCTGGTCCTGGAACACGAGCCCGATGTTGCGCCTGAGGTAGGGCACGGCGGCGCGCTTGAGGGCGCCGACGTTCTGTCCGTTCACGATTACCGAGCCCGAGGTGGGTCGCTCGATCGCGGCGATGAGCTTGAGGAGCGTCGACTTGCCGGCGCCCGAGCGGCCGGTGACGAAGGCGAGCTCGCCCGCGTCGAGAGAGAAGCTGACGCTCTTCAACGCCTCCTGGCCGCCGGGGTAGCGCTTGGCGACGGCCGAGAAGCTAACCAACCAGCGCCTCGGCGAAGTCTTCCGCCACGAAGGGGCGGAGATCGTCGATCTCCTCGCCCACGCCCACGAACAGCAAGGGAATGGGGTTTTCTTTTGCTATGGCGCATACGACTCCACCCTTCGCCGTGCCGTCGAGCTTGGTGAGGATGAGGCCGGTGAGACCGAGCGCCTCGTCGAAGGCCTTCACCTGCGCGAGCGAATTCTGCCCGGTGTTCGCGTCGAGGACGAGGAGCACCTCGTGAGGCGCGCCATCGAGGGCCTTTCCCGCCACGCGCTTGACCTTGCGGATCTCCTCCATGAGATGCAGCTGCGTCGGCAGGCGGCCCGCGGTGTCGGCGATGAGCACGTCGGTGCCGCGCGCGCGCGCCGCACTGAGCGCGTCGAACACGACCGCGCCCGGATCGCCCGAGGCCTGGGAGATGACGGGCACGCCGTTGCGGCCGCCCCAGGCGACGAGCTGCTCGCGCGCCGCGGCGCGGAAGGTGTCCCCGGCGGCGAGGATCACGCTCGCGCCCTGCGACTGCAGCCATTTCGCCAGCTTTCCGATCGACGTGGTCTTGCCCGAGCCGTTCACGCCGGCGATCATGATGACGAAGGGCCTCGCGCCTTTGACCTCGAGTCGCTTTTCCAGGGGGGCAAGGAGCTTCGCGATGTCGTCCTTGAGCGCGCGTTTGAGCGCCTCGCCGTCGGGCACTTTCTTCCTGCGCAGCGACGCGACGAGCTCCTGCGTCGCCTGCACGCCGCAATCGGCCTGCAGCAAGGCGTTCTCCAGCTCTTCGAACAGCGCCTCGTCGACTGTGCGCCGAACGAAGAGCTCCGACACCGGCGTATTGAGGACATCGCGAGTGCGCGCAAGACCGGCCTTGAGGCGCGCCGCCCAGGAGAGAGCTACCATCGATGCGTGAATTCTACCAATGGGAAGAGAAGCGGGACGAGAACCGCAAAGGCAGGGAAAATCCGCATCATCGGCGGCGAATACCGCGGCCGGCGCATCGCGGTGCCCGAGCGTCGCGACCTGCGCCCCACGCCCGACCGGGTGCGCGAGACGCTGTTCAACTGGCTCGGCCAGACGCTCGAGGAAAAGAGCTGCCTCGATCTTTTCGCCGGCAGCGGCGCGCTCGGCTTCGAAGCGGCCTCGCGCGGCGCCGAGCGCGTCGTCATGGTGGAGAACGACCGCGGCGTCTTTTCGAATCTCGAAACGACCTTGGCCTTCATACGTGCACCGCGGATCGACCTGGTTTTCGGCGATGCGTTCGACTATCTCGAGAGAGGCGACGAGCGCTTCGACGTGGTTTTCCTCGATCCGCCGTTCAGGCAGAATGCCCTGCCGGCGCTGCTTGAGCGCCTGCCGCGGCGGCTCGCGCCGGGGGCGCGCGTCTACGTCGAGGCGGCCGGCCCGCTCGAGCCGGGAGAAGCGTGGCGCGAGCTCAGGCGCGCGCGCGCCGGCCAGGTCAGCTACCAGCTGTTGGAACGAAGCTAAAACGACAGGTGAAATGACACGATGATCAAGGCGATCTACCCGGGAACCTTCGACCCGCTCACGCGCGGCCATGAGGAGCTGGTGCGCAGGGCGAGCACGCTGTTCGACTCGCTGGTGCTCGCGATCGCCGAAAGCACGCCGAAGCGCACGTTCTTCTCGCTGCAGGAGAGGATCGGCATGGCGCGCGAGGTGCTCGCCGACGTGAACAACCTCGAAGTGATCGGTTTCAGCGGCCTGCTGATCGACTTCGTGCGCAAGCACAACGCGCGCGTGGTGCTGCGCGGCCTGCGCGCGGTGTCGGACTTCGAATACGAGTTCCAGCTCGCGGGGATGAACCGCCACCTCTATCCGCAGATGGAGACGATCTTCCTGACGCCTTCCGAGCAGCACATGTTCATCTCCGCGACGCTGGTGCGCGAGATCGCGTCGCTCGGAGGCGATGTCTCGAAGTTCGTTCATCCGCACATCGAAAAGAAACTGAAAGCAAAAGTCACTTCCGGGAAATAGGATTGCTTCTGGCGGGACGGATTACTTCTGGCAGGACGGACAGTAAAACGTGGAGCGCTGTCCCTGCAGGATCTTCCGGATCGCGGTGCCGCAGCGCCGGCACGGTTGTCCTGTCCGGTCGTAGACCCAGTAGCGCTGCTGGAAGTAGCCGGCGTTGCCGTCGGCGCCCACGAAGTCGCGCAGGGTCGAGCCGCCGGCTCGGATCGCCGCGCGCAGCGTTTGCTTGATCGCCGAGGAGAGCCTGGCGCACCTTTCCAGGGAAAGCTTTCTCGCCGACACGCGCGGATGAATTGCGGCGAGGAACAGGCTCTCGTTCGCGTAGATGTTGCCGACGCCGACAATGCGCCGGCCATCCATGAGGAATTGCTTGATGCCCGTGCGATGCGGCCGGGTGAGCTGGTGCAGGCGCTCGGGGTGGAGTTGGCGAGTCAGCGGCTCGATGCCGAGGTGAACCAGCAGCGGGTGGGTATCGAGGTCCGCCCGGGTCCAGAGCACCGCGCCGAAGCGGCGCGGATCGCGCAGGCGCAGAATCCTGTCGCCAAGCTGAAGGTCGAAGTGGTCGTGCTTCTGCGCCGGGGTGCCGGCGGGCAGCACGCGCAGGCTGCCCGACATTCCCAGGTGCAGGATGAGGTGGCCGTCGCCGCAGTCGACGAGAAGGTATTTGCCGCGCCGCTGGATCGCGCGCACCGTGCGTCCCGCGAGGCGGTGCACATCCTTCGGCACCGGCCAGCGCAGGCGCGGCTCGCGCACCGCAACGCCCGAGATGACGCGCCCTGCGAGCTGCGGCTCGAGTCCGCGCCGCGTGACCTCGACCTCGGGAAGCTCGGGCATGTGGAAAACCTGCTTGTGCGGGGCACCAAATATACCTAAGATGGGTCGAATCCAGATGAAAAGAGCGATTCGGTTGATCCTCGCCGCGGCGGGCCTGTCGGTCGCCGGCTGCGCCGCGATCGCGCAAACCAAGGACATCCCGCAGTCGTCGGCCGAGGGCGACCTCAACGAGCCGATGCTCTATGAGTTTCTGCTCGGCGAGATCGCCTTGCAACGCGGCGACTTTGAGCTCGCGGCCCGGACTTTCCTCGACCTCGCGCGGCGCACGAGCGATCCGCGCGTCGCTCGCCGCGCGGTCGAGGTAGCGAACCAGGCGCGCCTGCCCGACCTCGCGCTCGAGGCGGCGCGCACCTGGCAGGAGCTCGAACCGGGCTCGCCGCAGGCGCTGCAGGTGCTCGCGGTGCTGCTCGTCGCGAACAAGCGCGCGGAAGAGGCGCTGCCCCATCTCGAGAAGCTGCTCTCCTCAGAGGGCGTGAGCCCGGAGAACGGATTCATGCAGCTCAACCGGCTGCTCGCGGCGAACCCCGACAAGGCGGCGAACCTGCGCGTCGTGCGCTCGCTCGCGTCGAAGTATCCGAAGCTGCCGCAGGCGCACTTCGCCGTGGCCCAGGCCGCCGCGGCCGCGGGCGACGACGAAGCCGCGGTGGCCGCGGTCCATCGCGCCGCCGCCTTGCGCCCGGACTGGGAGCTCGCGGCGCTGCTCGAGGCGCAGATCCTGCAGCGCCGCTCGCCCGCGGCGGCCGCCAAGGTGCTCGGCGATTTCGTTGCCAAGAATCCGAATTCGCGCGAGGCACGGCTCAATTACGCGCGGCTCCTGATCCTGGACAAGCGCCTGCCGGAGGCGCGCAAGCAGTTCGAGGCGGTGCTCGCCGCCAGTCCCGGGAACACCGAAGTCATCTATGCCGTCGGTCTACTCGCCTTCCAGCTCAAGGACTACGAGGTGGCGGAGCAGAACATGAAGCGGCTGCTCACGCTCAACTACCGCGACGCAGACGGCGTGCGCTACGTCCTGGGCCAGATCGCGGAGGAGCAGAAGCGCTGGCCGCAGGCGATCAAGTGGTACGAGAGCATCGGCGAAGGCGAGCACCAGCTCGCCGCGCGCATGCGCACCGCCAACGCCATGGCCAAGCAGGGCAAGCTCGACGAGGCGCGCAAATATCTGAAGCGCGTGGCCGCCGACAACCCGGGCGAAGAGGCGCAGATCATCGTCGCCGAGGCGCAGCTCCTGCGCGAAGCCAACCGCAACCAGGACGCCTTCAAGGTGCTCGCCGCTGCGCTGCAGAAGGACCCCGAGCAGCCCGAGCTGCTCTACGACTATGCGCTCACTGCCGAGAGGCTCGAGCGCTTCGACGTCCTCGAGTCCAACCTGCGCAAGCTGATCGAGGTGCGTCCCGACCATGCGCACGCCTACAACGCGCTTGGCTACTCGTTCGCTGAGCGCAACACGCGCCTGCCCGAGGCGCGCAAGCTGATCGAGCGTGCGCTCGAGCTCGCGCCCGATGACTACTTCATCCTCGACAGCATGGGCTGGGTGCTCTATCGCGAGGGCGACCTGAAGGGCGCCGCCGAGCAGCTGCGCCGCGCCTACCTCGGCCGGCCGGACGCAGAGATCGGCGCGCATCTCGGGGAAGTGCTCTGGGTGATGGGCGAGCGCAACGAGGCGAACCGCGTCTGGCAGGAGTCGCTCAAGGACAGCCCGGACAACGAGACGCTACAGAAGACGATCAAGCGCTTGAAAAGATAAACGAGGCGGCAAATGGGACGTTAATGCGGCGGTCCTTTCTGCTGTCGGCGCTGCTCCTCATGCTCGGGGCGTGCGCGCAGCTCCAGACCCAGGTCCCGCAGGACGTCGAGTTCGATTTGAGCGGCCGCCTCGCTGCCCGCTACGGCAAGGAAGCATTTACCGGCAATATCGCGTGGCGTCACGCGAAGAGCGCCGACGAGCTGCTCATCACCTCCTCGCTCGGCGCAGGCGTCGCCCGAATCGTGCGAGACGGCGATTCGGTGGTGCTGACCACCGCCGAGCCGCGTGAATACCGCGCCCGCGACGCCGAGACGCTCACCGAGGAAGTGCTCGGATTTCGCCTGCCGCTCGCCGGGCTCGCCGACTGGGTGCGCGGACGGCCATCCGACAAGGCGGAAGCGAAGGCGCAATACGACGCGGACGGACGGCTGCGCTCGCTCGAGGAGCGCGGCTGGAAGATCGATTACCAGGAATACGAGGGGAAGCTGCCCTCGCGCATGCGCCTCACCTACCCGGACATCGAGCTGCGGCTCGCCATCTCCAAGTGGGAATGAATCCCCAAGTGGGAATGAAGCGGCAATGAAATGGTACCCCGCGCCGGGAAAGCTCAATCTCTTCCTGCACGTGCTCGGCAAGCGCGAAACAGGGGAACATGCGGGCTACCACGAGCTGCAGACGGTGTTCCGCCTGATCGATCGAGCCGACCGCGTCGGCATCGAACTGCGCGAGGACGGCGACATCCGCTTCTCCGGCGTCTACGGGGAGGACAACCTTTGCTTGCGCGCGGCTCGGCTTCTCAAGGCCACGACAGGCACGGCGCTCGGCGCGGGGCTCGAGCTTGAGAAAGTCCTTCCCGTGGGGGGCGGCCTGGGCGGCGGCTCCTCAGACGCGGCGACGGTTCTCCTGGTCTTGAACAGGTTGTGGAATCTCCAGCTCCCGTCCGGCCGACTGCTCGACCTCGGAAAAAAGCTGGGGGCGGACGTGCCCGTGTTCATCTACGGCTGCAACGCGCTCGGCGAAGGCATCGGCGAGCGGCTTACGGCGCTCGAGCTGCCCGCCGCCTGGTACCTCGTGCTCGAGCCCCAAGTCTCGGTTTCCACGAAGGAAATCTTCGCTGCCGCGTTGACAGGGCAGTCGAAAGCACTCAAAATACCGCCCTTTTTCTCGGGGCAGGGACGCAACGACCTTGAAGCGGTGGTCGCGGCGCGATATCCCGAGGTGGCGGCGCACCTCCAATGGTTGAGACAACGCTCTCCGCAGGCGCGCATGACCGGGTCCGGGGCATGCGTGTTCGCGGAATTCACGTCGGAGGTCCAGGCGCGCGCTCTGTACGACCAGTTACCAGGGGACATGCGTGGATTCGTCGCGAGGGGCTTGGATCGGCACCCGCTCGCCGAGTCGTAAGATTGACCGGAAGCACAATTGGGGAGTCGCCAAGCTGGTTAAGGCACCGGATTTTGATTCCGGCATACGAGGGTTCGAATCCTTCCTCCCCAGCCAATACACATGAACACGATGACGCACGGACCTAGCGCGGCGCAGCTCGAGCGCCTGATGGTGTTCACCGGCAACGCCAGCCCGCGTCTCGCGCAGGAGGTGGCGCGCTATCTCAACCTGTCGCTCGGCCGGGCGATCGTCGGCAAGTTCTCCGACGGCGAAGTGATGGTGGAGCTGCTCGAGAACGTGCGCGGCAAGGACGTGTTCGTGCTGCAGTCGACCTGCGCTCCGACCAACGACAACCTGATGGAGCTGCTCGTCATGGTCGACGCGCTCAAGCGCTCGTCGGCCGCCCGCGTCACCGCGGCGATCCCGTACTTCGGCTACGCGCGCCAGGATCGCCGGCCGCGCTCGGCGCGGGTCGCGATCAGCGCCAAGGTGGTGGCGAACATGCTCGCCTCGGTGGGCGTGGCGCGCGTGCTGACCATGGACCTGCACGCGGACCAGATCCAGGGCTTCTTCGACATCCCGGTCGACAACATCTACGCGGCGCCGGTGCTGCTCGGCGACGTGTGGAAGCAGCGCTACGAGAACCTCATCGTGGTCTCGCCCGACGTCGGCGGCGTGGTGCGCGCGCGCGCGCTGGCCAAGCGCCTGGAGTCGGATCTCGCGATCATCGACAAGCGCCGGCCGAAGGCCAACGTGAGCGAGGTGATGAACGTGATCGGCGAGGTGAAGGACCGCACCTGCGTCATCATGGACGACATGGTCGACACCGCGGGCACGCTGGTCAAGGCGGCCCAGGTGCTGAAGGAAGAGGGCGCCACCAAGGTGGTCGCCTACTGCACGCACGCGGTGCTCTCAGGCCCGGCGGTCGAGCGCATCGCCAAGTCCGACCTAGACGAGCTGGTGGTCACCGACACCATTCCGCTGCGCGAAGACGCCCGCAGTTGCAGCAAGATCCGGAGCCTTTCGGTCGCCGGACTCCTCGCCGAGACGATCCTTCGCATCTACACCGAGGAATCGGTCAGCTCTTTATTCATCGAATGAGCATTTCCTGAGAATCTTCTAGTTTCCCACTTCGCCGGTGCCTGGTCGCGGGTCCGGCCCAACCAAGGAGCAGTCATGAAATTCGAAATCAGCGCAGAAAAGCGCGAGGCGCAAGGAACGGGCGCGAGCCGCCGTCTGCGCCGTATGGGCAAGGTGCCCGGCATCGTCTACGGCGGGGCCGAGGGCGCGGTCAACATCCAGCTCGACCACAAGGCGCTGTTCCAGAACCTGAGGAACGAGAAGTTCCACGCCTCGATCCTCACGCTCACGCTGGCGGGCGGCGCCCAGGAGGTGCTGCTGCGCGCGGTGAACATGCATCCGTTCAAGCTGCAGGTGCAGCACGTCGACTTCCAGCGCGTGTCCAAGGACAAGAAGATCCACATGAAGGTGCCGCTGCACTTCGTGAACGCCGACAAGTCGCCCGGCGTGAAGGACCAGGGCGGCATCGCGAGCCACGTGCTGAACGAGCTCGACATCACCTGCTTGCCCGACGACCTGCCGGAA
Organism: Burkholderiales bacterium; assembly: GCA_036006885.1. GTDB lineage: Bacteria > Pseudomonadota > Gammaproteobacteria > Burkholderiales > SG8-39 > SCGC-AG-212-J23. The sequence continues at coordinate 9,353 of DASYPG010000634.1, forward strand.
TTCATCGAGATCGATCTCTCCGGCCTCACGGTCGGCCATTCGCTGCACGTGCGGGACGTCGCGCTGCCGAAGGGCGTGGAGCTCGCGCTGCACAAGAGCGAGAACCCGGTGGTCGCCACCGTGGTGATCCCGTCGCTCGTCACCGAGGAGGAGGAAGCCGCAGCCGCAGCCGCGGCCGTGGCGCCGGCGGACGTGCCGACCACCGAGCAGGCGGCCGCGCCGAAGGAAGGCGAGGGCGCGCCTGGCGAGGGCGAGAAGGGCGACAAGGGCGACAAGGGCGACAAGGGCAAGGGGGCGGCGGCCGAGAAGCCCGCCGCCGCGGGCGAGAAGAAAGAGAAGAAGTAGCCCTTGATCCGCCTCGTCGTGGGCCTGGGCAATCCAGGCAAGGAATACGAGCGCACGCGCCACAACGCGGGCTTCTGGCTGCTCGAGCGCTTCGCCTCGGCCAACGGCATCGCCTTGCGCAAGGACCCGAAGTTCCAGGCGCTGGTCGGCCGCCACGAGGCTTCCGGCGCGTGGCTGCTCGAGCCGCAGAGCTTCATGAACGCGAGCGGCCGCGCGGTGCAGATGCTCGCCGGGTTTTTCAAGATCAAGCCCGAGGAAATCCTCGTGGTGCACGACGAGCTCGACTTCCCGCCGGGCGTCGCGAAGATGAAGCAGGGCGGCGGCATCGCCGGGCACAACGGGCTGAAGGACATCTCGCAGCGTATCGCCAGCCATGACTACTGGCGGCTGCGCATCGGCGTGGGCAAGCCGCCGGCCGACGCCGACGGCGCGGACTACGTGCTGCAACGCCCGCTGGCGGAGGAGCGCTCGGCGATCGATTCGGTGATCGAGAAGGCGCTCGAGGTGCTGCCGCTTTGCCTTGCCGGCGATATGCAGACGGCCATGCACAAGCTGCATACGGAAGAAAAAGCTCCCGTCAAGAAAGAAGAGCCGATCAAGAAAGAAGAGCCGGTCAAAGAGCCGGAAAAGAAAGGTCTGTTGGGCGGCCTGCTCGGCCGCAAAAAATGAGCCTCCGCTGCGGCATTGTGGGCCTGCCGAACGTCGGCAAGTCCACGCTCTTCAATGCCCTCACCAAGGCCGGCATCGCGGCCGAGAACTACCCGTTCTGCACCATCGAGCCGAACGTCGGCATCGTCGAGGTGCCCGACCGGCGCCTGGAGGTGATCGCCGAGATCACGCAGCCGCAGAAGGTGGTGCCGGCGGTGGTCGAGTTCGTGGACATCGCCGGGCTGGTCGCCGGCGCCTCGAAGGGCGAGGGCCTCGGCAACAAGTTCCTCGCCAACATCCGCGAGACCGACGCCATCGCGCACGTGGTGCGCTGCTTCGAGGATCCCAACGTGGTGCACGTCGCCGGCAAGGTCGATCCGGTGTCCGACATCGAGACTATCAACACCGAGCTCGCGCTGGCCGACCTCGACTCGGTCGAGCGCCAGCTCGCCAAGCATGAGAAGGTGGCGCAGACCACCGGCGAGAAGGACGCCGTGCGCCTCGTTTCAGCGTTGAAGAAAGTCAGAGACGTGCTGGATGCCGGGCGCGCCGCGCGCACCGCGGAGCTCTCCAAGGAGGAGCATGTCGTTCTGAAGCCGCTCTTCCTGCTGACGATGAAGCCGACGATGTACGTGGCCAACATCGGTGAAATCGGATCCACTCCACTCCTGGAGAGGGTCAAAAGCCATGCCGCGAAGGAAGGCGCGCCGGTGGTGCCGATCAGCGCAAACATCGAAGCGCAGATCGCCGACCTGTCCGACGAGGACAAGTTGCTCTTCCTCGAGGACATCGGCATGGAGGAACCCGGGCTCAATCGCGTGATCCGGGCCGCGTACGCGCTGCTCGGCTTGCAGACCTACTTCACCGCCGGTCCGAAGGAGGCGCGCGCTTGGACCGTGCCGGCCGGAGCCACCGCGCCGCAGGCCGCCGGGGTGATCCACACCGACTTCGAGCGCGGCTTCATCCGCGCCGAGGTGGCCTCCTACGATGACTTTGTCGCCCACAACGGCGAGCTCGGCGCCAAGGAGGCGGGGAAGCTTCGCCTCGAGGGCCGCGACTACGCCGTGCGCGACGGCGACGTGATCCACTTCCGCTTCAACGTCTAGCGCCTTGCGCTAGCATCAGAGAAGGGACGCATCAAGAGACAGGGACGGACCACGTTTTTCTTTCGTGAGGATCTTCCTGATGCATGAACTTGGGATAGCCCGCCGCGATGAACTACCTCAGCTCGTAGCGCTGCTGACGATCCTGTTTTCGGAAGAATCGGAGTTCACTCCGGACTATGAGAAGCAGACGCGGGCGCTGGAGAAGATCCTGTCCGACGAATCGGTGGGCACGATCTACGTAGCGCGCGACGCGGGGCAGGTCGTCGCGATGGCGAGCCTCCTCTATACGGTCAGCACCGCCGAAGGTGGGACCGTGGCGCTGTTCGAGGACCTGGTCGTACAGCCCACTCATCGCGACCAGGGCATCGCGACGGCGCTGGTTGCTTTCATGATTGCGGAAGCAAGGTCGAGGGGCGTGCTGCGGCTCACGCTCCTGACCGATATGCAAAACGAGCGAGCACAGGCACTTTACCGCAGGCTAGGATTTATCGATTCGTCCATGAAACCGATGAGGCTAAAACTGTGAGAGCAACCGCCGTACTCTGCGCCCTGCTGTTATCGCTGCCGGTCGCGGCGCAAGAGAATAAGAAGCCGGACCCTCGGGTCGAGCGCGGCCGCTACATCGTGAAGACCAGCGGGTGCCACGACTGCCACACCCCGGGCTACGCGCTGAGCGGCGGCAAGGCGCCCGAGACGCAGTACCTGGTCGGCGACGTCCTGGGCTGGCGCGGTCCGTGGGGCACGACCTACGCGGTCAACCTGCGCCTGTATATGCAGGACCTGACCGAGGACCAGTGGGTGAAGAAGGCGAAGACGCTGTCCACGCGGCCGCCGATGCCTTGGTTCAACCTGCACGACATGAGCACGGCGGACCTGCGCGCGATGTACCGCTATATCCGCAGCCTCGGGCCCGCCGGCAAGCCCGCGCCCGCGTACCTTCCGCCCGACCAGACACCGCCCCAGCCCTACGTGCAGTTCCCGGCGCCGCCGCCGAAGTAGCCGGCTCAGGTCACGCTCAGCCGCGCCTTCGCGCCGCCCTCGACCTCGTCGTCGTCGAGCCACCAGAACTCGACGTCTGCAGTTTCGGTCGCGACGAAGAAGAAGCGCAGCGTCGGGTTCGCGGCGATGCCGGTGCTGAGGGTGGCGCGGAACACGTCGACGCCGTTGTAGCGGCAGCGGAAGGAATGGATCGCGTTGCGCGGTACGCGCTCGCCGTTGAGCTCGCGCCGGAAGCCCGTCTCCATTGGGTGCTGGATCAGGATGCTGACCTCGACCAGCTCGCCGCGGCGCGCCGCCTCGGGCATGCGGATGCGGGAAAGCGCCATTCAGCCGCCGTCGGTGCAGGCCGCCTCGAGCACCTCGACATCGACCGCGTCGGACCAGAAGCTGCCGTCGGAGAGCTCGGCGATCGCCACCATGCGCTGGGAGCCGTTGAGGCGGATGCGCGAGCTCACCTCGGCGCGCCCGGAGGCCGGCCCGAGCCAGAAGCTCGCCATCTCGCGCACCGGGTTCTTTTCCGAGACGAGGTGCACGGCGCGCACGTGCTCGGCGGCGCTCATGGGGCTGTCGACCCGCACGCTCATCGGGACCGAGTGGCCGTTTTCGGCGAGCTTGGGCAGCTCGAGGTGGACGCGCCCGGGATGCACCGCTTTTCCCTTCGTGAGGGAGAACACTAGCGGATCGGTGGTGCTCACGTGCGCGTTGGCCTGGGCCGAAGCGCGCAGCGGCAGCGCGAGTGCGCCCAACGCGACGAAGCGGCGCCGGTCCACCCTCAGGCGGCGGCGCGCTCGGCGAAGAGCTTCGCCAGAGTGGCGCGGAAGGGCAGCAGCTCGGCCCCCTCGAGCACCCCGCGCGCCGCCATCTCGCGGTGCAGGGCGCGCAGGTTGTAGTGCGGCACCGAGGCGTAGAGATGGTGCTCGATGTGATAGTTGACGTGGTGCGGGAAGATCAGCCACTCGACCCAGGCCGGAGCGGTGTTGGTGCGCGCCGCGGTGAGCGGCGATGAAAAATCTGTGGTCGCGCCGTGCTCCGCGATCGCGCGCAGCCGAAGGATCGCCTGCACCACCGTGACGAGCGGCAGCACCCAGAGCACCAGGTACTGGACGAGGTAGCCCGTCCACGCGAAGGCGGCGAGGAGCACGAGATGGAAGGCGATCACCACGTTGCGGTCGCGCTTCGCCTCGAGGCGGAGTTTTTCCGACGTGTCGTCGAGCGGGCGCAGGGCGACTTTGGTGGCCGTGTTCAGTGCCGGCGCGCCGCCCAGGAAATAGGCGTAGGTTTTCCACGCGGTCAGGCCGCACAGGTCCTTCATCAGTTTCTTCACAAGATAGGCCTTGCCGCGTGGATAGCCCCCATGCAGTGCCGTATCGGGATCCAACTCGCCATAAAGGTTGTTGTGATGCAGGCGGTGGATGACCCGGTAGGTGCACATGGAAAGGCCCTGCACGGTCGCGCACGCGCGCCCCGCGAGGTCGTTCAGCCAGCGCCGCTCGTAGAGCAGATAGTGCGCCGCATCGTGCGCGATCACGAAGAGCGCGTGCTGCCGGGTCCCGATAATGAAGACTGAAACCGCGATGATCAGGGGGTTGGGCCAGAAATGTAGCGCGATCGCGACCGCGACGGCGATCACGGCAACGTCGTGCAGGATCGCCGCAGTGGCCTTCCACGGTGAACGCCGAGTAAGAGACTGGACGACCTCGCGCGCCAGCTTCCTCGCGCCTCGCCAGTCGTCCTTGAATTCCTCGCCCTTCACGTCCTGGTTCCTATTGAATCCCGCCAAGCAGAATGTATTTGATCTCGAGGAATTCATCGATGCCGTATTTCGACCCTTCGCGGCCCAGCCCGGACTGCTTAACGCCGCCGAACGGCGCCACCTCGGTCGAGATGATGCCGGCGTTGACTCCGACCATGCCCGTTTCCATCGCCTCGGCTACGCGCCAGATGCGCCCGAGGTCGCGGCTGTAGAAGTAGCCCGCGAGCCCGAACTCGCTGTTGTTCGCGAGCGCGATCACCTCGTCCTCGGTCTTGAAGCGGATGAGCGGCGCCACCGGGCCGAAGGTCTCCTCGTGCGACACCAGCATCTCCGCGGTGACGTTCGTCAGCACCGTCGGCTGGAAGAAAAGACCGCCGCGCTCGTGCTTCTTCCCGCCGAGGACCACCTTGGCGCCCTTGCCGAGCGCGTCGGCGACGTGCGCCTCGACCTTCTTCAGCCCCTGCTCGTCGATCAGTGGCCCGATCACCACGCCGGGCTCGGTCCCGGCGCCGACCTTGAAGGCTCTCACTTTGTCCGTGAGCTTGGCGGTGAAGGCGTCGTACACGCCGTCCTGCACATAGAGGCGGTTCGCGCACACGCAGGTCTGGCCCGCGTTGCGGTATTTCGACGCGAGCGCGCCTTCGACCGCCGCATCGAGGTCGGCGTCGTCGAACACGATGAAGGGCGCGTTGCCGCCGAGCTCGAGCGAGAGCTTCTTGATCGTGTCGGCCGACTGGCGCATGAGGACGCGCCCGGTCTCGGTCGAGCCGGTGAAGGAGAGCTTGCGCACCTTCGGATTGGCGCACAGCTCCGCGCCGATCGCCTTCGAATCGCCGGTGATGACGTTGAGCACGCCCTTCGGGATGCCCGCGCGCTCGCCGAGCTCGGCCATCGCGAGCGCCGAGTAGGGCGTCTGCCCCGCGGGCTTGATCACCACCGGGCAGCCCGAGGCGAGCGCCGGCCCGGCCTTGCGCGTGATCATCGCGTTCGGGAAGTTCCACGGCGTGATCAGCGCCGCGACGCCGATCGGCTGCTTGATGACGACGATGCGCTTGTCGGCCCACGGTGAAGGGATGGTGTCGCCGTAGACGCGCTTCGCTTCCTCGGCGAACCATTCGATGAACGAGGCACCGTAGGCGATCTCGCCGCGCGCTTCGGCGAGCGGCTTGCCCTGCTCCGCGGTGAGGATCTGCGCGAGATCCTCCTGGTTCGCCATCATCAGCTCGAACCACTTGCGCAGGACGCCCGAGCGCTCCTTGCCGGTCTTGGCGCGCCATGCCGGCGAGGCGCGCTCGGCGGCATCGACGGCGCGCCGCGCCTCCTCGGCGCCCATCCTCGGCACCGTGCCGAGGGTGGACCCGGTGGCCGGGTTCACGACGGGGAAATCCTTCGTACCGCTAACCCATTGACCGTCGATGTAGCACTGGGTGCGGAAGAGCTTGGGGTCCTTCAGGGAAAGTGCCGGGAGCCCGGCGTGGGCAGGTGCGTTCACAAGGCCTCCTGGGAAGCCCGGATATTACTCCCCGCCCATGGTTAGAATGGTTGTCTGACAACCCTGGGAGGAGCGTCATGAGGAGAACGCTTTTTGCAGCAGCGCTCGCGCTCGCGGCGACGCTGGTTCACGCGCAGTACCCGCAGCGCCCGATCCAGCTCATCGTGCCCTGGGGCGCAGGCGGCGGCACCGACGCCACTGCGCGCATCATCGGCGCTCTCCTCGAGAAGGAGCTGAAGCAGATCGTCAACGTGGTGAACCGCACCGGAGGTTCGGGCGTGGTCGGCCATCAGGCGATCGCGTCCGCGCCCGCCGACGGCTACACGCTCGGTCTGATCACGGTCGAGATCGCGATGATGCACCACGTCGGTCTCACCGCGCTCAAGCACACCGACTACGCGCCGATCGGCCTGGTGAACGCCGATCCGGCCGGCATCAACGTACGCGTCGACTCGCCGTACAAGTCGGTGAAGGAGCTGCTCAACGCCATCAAGGCGAACCCGGGCAAGATGAAGGCGTCGGGCACAGGACAAGGCGGCATCTGGCACCTCGCCATCGCCGGATTGCTGAAGGAGCAGGGAATCGATCCGAACGCGCTGCCCTGGGTTCCCTCCAATGGCGCGGCCCCCGGGCTGCAGGACATGGTGGCCGGGGGCGTCGACGTCGTGCCGTGCTCGATTCCGGAAGCGCGCGCGATGATCGACGCTGGCAAGGTGCGCGCGCTTGCCATCATGGACCCGAATCCGCCCGCCCTGTACCCGAAGCTGCCGACGCTCAAGGCCGAGATTGGAAGCAGCTGGCAGATGGCGGCCTGGCGCGTGATCGCCGCTCCGAAGGGAATTCCCGCCGACGTCCAGAAAACGCTGGTCGTGGCGCTGAAGACGGTCTACGACTCGAAGGACTACAAGGAGTTCATGGCGAGCCGCGGCTTCGGGGTGGTGTGGGCCGATCCCGCGCTCACCGCGAGCTTCATGGCCGACTCGGACAAGAATCTCGGGGCGGCGCTCAAAGCCGTAGGGCTGGCCAAATAAAGATCAACGACGCGGTCACGGGCGCGGTGCTCGTCGCCCTCGCCGCGCTGATCCTATGGCACATCCAGGGGTTTCCCGCCATGCCGGGGCAGCGATTCGGCCCGGCGTGGTTCCCGGGGTTGGCCGCGGCCGGGCTCGCGATCTGCGGCGCGCTTCTTCTCGTCGAGGGCCTGCGCCGGCGTGCGCCGCTCTACGCCCTGCCGCCCTGGATACGGCAAGCGCGCTCGCGTCGCGCCGTCGCTGCCGTCGTCATCGGTCTGGTCGCTTATATCCTGCTCGCCGAGCCGCTTGGCTTTCACATCATCGGGATACTGATCCTCGCGCTCTGGCTCAGGGCGCTGGGGGCGAGCTGGCGCATGACGGCGGCAGTCGCGCTCATTGCCACGGTGGCGATTCACCTTGCCTTCTACAAGGTGCTTCGCGTCCCGCTTCCCTGGGGCGTGCTCGAACGCTGGGCGTTCTGAATGCTGGCGCAAGCCTTCGCACTGGTGTTCGACCCTTACGTACTGTGGGTCATCCTCGCCTCGGCGGCGTTCGGCCTGTTTGTCGGCGCGGTGCCGGGGCTCACCGCGACGATGGCCACGGCGCTGCTCGTGCCGGTGACGTTCTTCATGGCGCCGGTTCCCGCGATCGCCTCGATCGTCACGGCCACCGCGATGGCGATCTTCGCCGGCGACATCCCGAGCTGCCTGCTGCGCATGCCGGGGACGCCCGCCTCGGCGGCCTATACCGATGAAGCCTACGCGCTGACCAAGAAAGGGCAGGGCGAGCTCGCGCTCGGCGCGGGGCTGGTGTTCTCGGTGATCGGCGGCCTGTTCGGCACCGCGGTGCTCATCGTGGCGGCGCCGGCGCTTGCCGAGATCGCGCTCAAGTTCTCGTCGTTCGAGTATTTCTGGCTGGTCATCCTCGGCCTGTTCAGCGCGGTGTTCCTCGCGCACGCCAATCCGCTGAAGGGCATCGTGTCGCTGCTCTTCGGCCTGCTGGTATCGGCGATCGGGCTCGACAATCCGGCCGGCTATCCGCGCTTCACGTTCGGCAACGCGGAGCTTGCCGGGGGATTCACGCTGATTCCGATCATGATCGGCATGTTCGCGGTCTCCGAGATCCTGCGCAATGTGAGCTCGCTCGAGCAGCCCTGGGAAATGGCCCAGACGCAGATCGGCAACGTTTTTCGAGGCATGTGGGGCCTCGCGAAACGCTATCCGATCCAGACGCTGCGCGGCAGCGCGCTCGGCACCGCGATCGGCGCGCTGCCGGGCGCGGGCGCCGACATCGCGGCCTGGATGTCCTATGCCGTTTCGAAAAAATTCTCACGTGAAAGGGAAAAATTCGGCACCGGCCACATCGAGGGCATCATCGAGGCCGGCGCGTCGAACAACAGCGCGCTCGCGGGCGCGTGGATTCCCGCCCTCGTCTTCGGCATCCCGGGCGACTCGATCACCGCGATCGTGATCGGGGTACTCTACATCAAGGGCCTGAATCCGGGACCGACCATCTTCATGAACGACGCGGCCTCGATCTACGCGATCTTCCTGGTATTCATCGTCGCCAACCTGCTGATGCTGCCGCTCGGCGTCGCCGCGATCAAGGGCGCGAAGCAGATGCTGCGCGCGCCGCGCGAGGTGCTGATGCCGGTGATCCTGCTCTTCTGCGTGGTGGGCTCGTTTGCCATCAACAATTCCATCTTCGGCGTGACGCTGATGCTCGTCTTCGGCATCGTGGCCTACGTGATGGAGGAGAACGGCTTTCCCGTGGCGCCCGCGATTCTCGGCATGGTGCTGGGGGCGATGCTCGAGGAGAACTTCATCAGCTCCATGATCAAGGCCGACGGGCGCATCGTCGCGTTCTTCGAGCGCCCGATTGCCGGCGCACTCGGCGCGGCTGCGATCGCGGTGGTGGCGACCCCGCTTTTGCGGCGTGTTTTTCGGAGTACGAAATCAGGGACCGACCACGTTTCCTAACGCGGTCTGTCCCCTGCAAGCGTGATCCGGTGCATCACCCGCCGGTGGCCGTGATAGTCGTTCACCGGGTTGTGCTGTACGCAGCGGTTGTCCCAGAACGCGAGCGAGCCGACGCGCCACTGGAAGCGGCAGGTGAATTCGGGCCTGATCTGGTGCTGGAACAGAAAGTTCAGCAGAGGCGCGCTCTCTTCCTTCGACATGCCCTTGAAGCGCGCAGTGTGCGCTACGTTGACGTACAGCGCCATGCGTCCCGTTTCCGGATGCGTTCGCACCACGGGATGCTCCGAAACCAATTCATCCGTGGTGCGCGTTTGCTCCCTGACCCGGTCCTCGCGCGTGCGCGACACGTCGGCGTTGGCCGATGAATTGACCGCGATCAGTCCGCCCAGGAGCGTGCGCATGCCTTCCGACAGCGTCTCGTACGCGAGGTACTGGTTCGCGAACAGCGTGTCGCCGCCATAAGGCGGGAGCTCGCGCGCGAGCAGCATCGAGCCCATGGGCGGCGCGTCGAGATACGTCGTGTCCGAATGCCAGATGCCGCCGAAGTTGTAGCGCTCGTGCTCGAGCTTCTTCACCTCGATCACCTCGGGGAAGCCATCGATGCCGCGCACGAACGGGTATTCGATCGGCTCGCCCATGCGCCGGGCGAACGCCATGAACTGCGCAGGCTCCAGGGTCTGGTCGCGGAAGAAGACAACCTGATATTCCAGGAATGCCTTGCGTATTTCACCAATGGTGCCCGCGCTCAGGTCCTGGTTCAACTGAACCCCGAGGATCTCGGCGCCGAGCGCGCCCGCGATGCGGCGGATCTCTATGGTTCGACCTTGATGTTCTGGTTCTTGATGATCGAGCCGTAGCGGTCCTGCTCGCGCCGCATGAACTTGGCCATTTCCTCGGGGGTGCTCGACACCGCGTCGAGGCCGAGGGAGACCAGGCGCGCCTTGATCTCGTCGGTTGCCAGCGCCTTCTGCATCTCGCCGGAAATGCGGGCGAGGGTGTCGCGCGGCGTACCGGCGGGGGCGGCGTAGCCGATCCAGGCGGCAGCGTCGTACCCCGGCAGGCCGACCTCCGCGAGCGGCGGCAGCTCGGGCATGGCGCCGGTGCGTCGCGCGGTGCTGACCCCGAATGCCTTCAACTTGCCCGACTTGATGTAAGTCTGGGTCGCGGCTACGGTTTCCATCGCGTAGTTCACCGACCCGTTCATCACATCCGTGAGCGCGGGCGCGCTCCCCTTGTACGGTACGTGGCGCGCCTGGATGCCGGCCATCGAGTTGAACAGCTCGGCGAAGAGGTGTGCGGTCGCGCCCGTGCCGGACGAAGCGAAGGTGTACTTGCCGGGATTCGCCTTCACCAGGGCGATGAACTCCGCGGCGTTCGCCGCCGGGAAAGAAGGATGCGCAACGAGCGCGAAAGGCGTGGAGCAGATCAGGCTGACCGGGGCAAGGTCCTTCAGCGGATCGTAGGGCGTGCCTTGCAGGTTGGGCATGATCGACACCGGCCCGCTCGATGCGGCGAGGATGGTGTAGCCGTCGGCCGCGCTTTTCGCCACGACGTCCGTGCCGATCGAGCCGCCCGCACCGGGCCGGTTCTCGACGACGAAAGGCTGCCCGAACGCCGCCTGCAGCCGCTCCGCCACGACCCGCGCCGCGATGTCGGTCGCCTGGCCCGGCGGCCAGGGCACGACCACTTTCACCGGGCGGTTGGGATAGCTCTGGGCGAGCGCGCCAAAGGCAAGAAGCCAGGCGGTGAGCGCGGCGACGATTCGCATCGGTCCTCCTCCAGAAGGGCGGACATTCTAGAACGTGCCGGGGTACAGGCCGCCATCCATGAGCAGGTTCTGGCCGGTGACGAAGCCGGCCTGTGCGCTGCACAAGAACGCGCAGGCGTCGCCGAATTCATCAATCGTGCCAAAGCGACCGGCGGGGTTCGCCTCGGTGCGCACGCGGCGCAGCTCTTCCACGCTCTTTCCCGTCTTCTTGGCGTTGAACTCGAGGTTTCCGCGCAGCCGGTCGGTCTCGAAGGGCCCGGGCAGTAGGTTGTTGATCGTGACGTTATGGCGCACCGTGGTGCGCGAGAGGCCCGCGACGAAGCCCGTCAGGCCGGTGCGCGCGCCGTTCGACAGGCCGAGCTCGGGAATCGGCGCCTTTACCGCTCCCGAGGTGATGTTCACCACGCGGCCGAACTTCCTCGCGATCATGCCGTCGACCACCGCGCGGATCAAAAGGATGGGCGTGATCATGTTCGCGTCGACGGCCTTGACCCAGGCGTCGCGGTCCCAGTCGCGAAAGTCGCCGGGCGGGGGGCCGCCGGCGTTGTTCACCAAAATGTCGGGCGCCGGCGCCGCCTTGAGCGCGGCCTCGCGCCCTTGCGGGGTCGTGATGTCCCCGGCTACGGTTTTGACCTCAACCTTGAAACGACTGCGAATCTCCTGAGCCGTGCTTTCGAGCACCTCCTGTCCCCGCGCGGTGATGACGAGGTTTACCCCCTCGCGCGCGAGCGACACGGCGCAGCCCTTGCCGAGTCCCTTCGATGCCGCGCATACCAGCGC
>DASYPG010000635.1:0-6324 GCA_036006885.1 Burkholderiales bacterium
CCGATGGTGACCGAGCCCGCGTCGCCCGACAGCGCTTTCAGATCGCCGATGGCGGCGAGGTCGATGAGATCGCTGGGCGAGGACAGGCGCAGCTTCATGGCCTGCACCAGGCTCTGTCCGCCGGCGAGGAACCGGCCCTCGCTTTTCTTGGCCGCGAGATCGAGCGCCTCCTTGCTGCTGGACGGGCGGTGGTATTCGAAAGCGTACATGATCGTTCTCCTAGGCTACTTGTTTCTGGAGCGAGCGCCACACGGTCTGCGCGGTCGCCGGCATCGGCAGGTCCTTCACGCCCAGCGCGTCGGTGAGGGCGTTCATCACCGCCGCCGGGGCGCCGATGGCGCCGGCTTCGCCGCAGCCCTTCACCCCGAGGGGGTTGTGGGTGCAGGGCGTCTCGCGGGTATCGATCTTGAACGAGGGCACGTCGCCGGCGCGAGGCAGGCAGTAGTCCATGAGCGAGCCGGTGACGAGCTGCCCGCTCGCATCGTAGCGGCAGCCCTCGGAGAGCGCCTGGCCGATTCCCTGGGCCAGGCCGCCGTGCACCTGGCCTTCCACGATCATCGGATTGATGATCTTGCCGAAGTCGTCCACCGCGGTGAAGCGGTCCACGCTCACCTGCCCGGTGTCGCGGTCGACCTCGACCTCGCACACGTAGGTTCCTGCCGGAAACGTGAAGTTCGCCGGGTCGTAGAAGGCGTTCTCGTTGAGCCCGGGCTCGAGCTTGTCGTGCGGGTAGTTGTGCGGCACATAGGCGGCGAACGCGATCTCGCCGAACATCTTCTGGCGGTCGGTGCCCGCGACCTTGAATACGCCACGGTCGTACTCGATGTCCGACTCCGCCACCTCGAGCTGGTGCGCCGCGATCTTCTTGCCCTTGGCGATGATTTTGTCGAGCGCCTTCACGATCGCGCTCCCGCCGACGGCGATCGAGCGTGAGCCGTAGGTGCCCATGCCGAAGAGGATTTTCGAGGTGTCGCCGTGCACGATGTCGACGCTTTCCAGTGGAATACCGAGCCGGTCCGCGACCACCTGCGCGAATGTGGTCTCGTGGCCCTGACCGTGCGAATGCGAGCCGGTGAACACCGTCACGCTGCCGGTCGGATGCACGCGGACCTCGCCGGCCTCGAACAGGCCCGCGCGCGCGCCGAGGGAGCCGGCGACCGCCGAGGGCGCGATGCCGCACGCCTCGATGTACGCCGCGTAGCCCATGCCGCGCAGCTTGCCTTTCTTCAGCGACTCTTCCTTCCGCGCGGCGTAGCCCTTGACGTCGGCCAGCTGCTGCGCCGCCTCCAGGGTCGCGCCGTAGTTGCCGGTGTCGTACTGCAGCGCGACCGGCGTCTGGTACGGGAACTCGCTTACGAAATTGCGCCGACGGATCTCGGCGGGATCGATCTTCAGCTCTCGCGCCGCGGTCTCGACCAGGCGCTCGACGACGTAGGTGGCCTCCGGCCGACCCGCGCCGCGGTAGGCGTCGACCGGCGTCGTGTTGGTGAAGACGGCCGTCACTTCGCAGTAGATCTGCGGCGTCTTGTACTGGCCCGCGAGCAGCGTCGCGTACAGGATCGTCGGGACGCACGAGGCGAAAGTCGACAGGTACGCGCCCAGGTTGGCCGTGGTTTTCACCCGCATGGCGAGGAACCGGCCTTGCTTGTCCAGCGCAAGCTCGGCCGCGGTGACATGATCGCGGCCGTGCGCGTCGGACAGGAAGGCTTCGCTGCGATCGGAGGTCCACTTCACCGGGCGGTTCAGCTGCTTGGCCGCCCAGGTCACGACCACGTCCTCGGCGTAGAGATAGATCTTCGAGCCGAAGCCGCCGCCGACGTCGGGGGCGATCACCCGCACCTTGTGCTCGGGGAGGCCCATCACGAACGCGGTCATCAGCAGGCGCTCCACGTGCGGATTCTGGCTCGCCACGTAGAGCGTGTAGGCGTCGTTCGCGCGGCTGTACGAGCCGTTCGCCGCGCGCGGCTCGATGGCGTTCGGCACCAGGCGGTTGTTGATGAAGTCGAGCTTAGTGACGTGCGCGGCCCTGGCGAATGCCTCGTCGACCTTCGCCTTGTCGCCGAGCGCCCAGACGTAGCAGGTGTTATCCGGCGCGATGTCGTGCAGCGCCGGGGCACCCTTGGCGCGCGCCTTGACCGGGTCGACCACCGCCGGGAGAACGTCGAAGTCGACCTCGACCTTCTCGGCCGCGTCGCGCGCCTGCTCGAGGCTCGTTGCCACCACCACCGCCACCGGATCACCGACGTGGCGCACCTTGCCCTGGGCGAGGCAGGGATGCGGCGGCTCCTTCATCGGCTGGCCGCTGACGTCGGTGATCAACCAGCCGCAGGGCAAGCCGCCGAGCTTGGCCGAGGCGAGATCGGCTCCGGTGTAGACCGCGAGCACGCCGGGGGCACGCTGCGCTTTGTCGGCGGAGATCTTCTTGATCGAGGCATGCGCGTGCGGCGAGCGCACGAAGGCGGCATAGGCCTGGTTGGGCAGCGTGACGTCGTCGGTGTATTGCCCGGCGCCGGTGAGGAAGCGGTAGTCTTCCTTGCGCTGGATGCGCGCCCCGATCAGCGGGGCGTTCATATTTTTCCTCCCATCGCGCGGGCGCCGGCCATGATGCTCTTCACGATGTTGTGATAGCCGGTGCAGCGGCACAGATTCCCCTCCAGGCTTTCGCGCACTTCCCGCTCGCTGGGATTCGGATGGCCTTGCGCGAAATCGAGCGCGTTCATGACCATGCCGGGGGTACAGAAGCCGCATTGCAGGCCGTGGTTCTCCTTGAACGCCTGCTGCATGGGATGCAGCGTGCCATCCGGCCGTGCCACTCCCTCGATGGTCATGATGTCGGCGCCCTCGGCCTGCATGGCGACGATCGAGCAGCTCTTGATGGCGCGGCCGTTCATGAGCACCGTGCATGCGCCGCACTGCGCCGTATCGCAGCCGACGTGGGTACCGGTGAGACGCAGGTTTTCACGGATGAAGGTGACGAGCAGCGTCCGCGCCTCGAGCTCGGCCGAAGCGGGTTTGCCATTGACCTTCATGGATACCTTGACCGACATGCAAGCCTCCGGGGGGGTATGGGTGCCTCTGAAGAGGAGCCATCCTAGCCCCGCCATCGCGAGGCGGCAATGGTGCGCTGCGAAAGCCGCGCGCGCGCATAATGCAGGATCGCTTATCATCCGAATCCCTCCGAATCCCTCCGGATCACTATGAGACTGCTCATCGTCGAGGACGACGCACCGCTTGCTTCGGGTCTGTCCCGCATCCTCGAGGCCGAGGGCCATGCGGTCGACGTTACCGAGCGCGGCGAGGACGCAGTGCTCGCCGCCTCCCAGGAGCACTTCGACCTGGTGATCCTGGACATCGGCTTACCGCGGATGGACGGCTTCGAGGTGCTGCGGCGCCTGCGCGCGGCGGAAAAGCCGATTCCTGTCTTGGTGCTGACGGCACGCGACGCGGTCGAGGACCGGGTGCGCGGTCTCGACATCGGCGCCGACGATTACATGGTGAAGCCCTTCGCCATGCCGGAGCTCACCGCGCGCGTCCGCGCGCTCCTGCGCCGCTCGCAGGCGCACGGTGGCCCGCGCATCGTGCACGGCCCGCTCGCCCTCGATACGGTGGCGCGCCGCGCCTTCCTCAGGAACGAGCCGCTCGAGCTCGCGGCGCGCGAGTGGGCGGTGCTCGAGGTGCTGCTCGCGAAGGTGGAGAAGATCGTGTCGAAGGAGGCGATCATCCAGGCGGTCGCGGGCTGGGGCGAAGATCTCTCTCCGAACGCGATCGAGGTGTACGTGTCGCGGCTGCGCTCGAAGCTCGAGCCCGCCGGAATCAAGATCCGCACGGTGCGCGGTTTTGGCTACATGCTCGAAGAGTTCAAGGCCGCCACACACTAGGTCACTAGGCGATGCCCGCGCGCAGCCTACGCGCCCACCTGCTGCGTCTGCTCCTGCCGCCGATCGCGGCGCTGCTCGCCGTCGGCGCGGTGGTCGGTTATTACTCGTCGATCGAGCCGGCGAACGAGGCCTACGACCAGGCGCTCTCGGACATCGCCGCGGCGATCGCGGCGTACGTGCGCGCTAACGGCACCGACTACCGGCTGGACCTGCCGCATGAAGTCGAGCAGGCGCTGCGCACCGACCGTTACGACAAGCTGTTCTACCGCGTGCTGTCGCCGAGTGGATCGCACATCGCAGGCGACGACAAGCTACCGGTCTCCGAGCGCAGCACCGCGTACGACGCGCGCTTCAGGGGCGAGGCCGTACGCGTCGTCACGGCGCCGGCGCAGTGTGGCAGCCTCACCTGCACGGTGCTGGTCGGCGAGACGATGGTGAAGCGCACCAGGCTGGCACGCGAGTTCCTGATCTCGAGCCTGCTGCCAGGCATCCTGATCGCGCTCGCCACGCTGGTGCTGCTGTGGTTCGGCGTCAAGCGAGGCCTGTGGCCGCTCGCGCGCCTTTCCGAGGAGCTGAAGGCGCGCTCGCCGCGCGACCTGCGCCCGATCGACGCCGCCGGCGAGCCGGAGGAGACGCGTCCGCTGGTCGCCGCGCTGAACGGCCTGCTCGAGGAGGTGGCGCTCGCAGCGAGCAACCAGCAGCGCTTCCTCGCCAACGCGGCGCACCAGCTGCGCACCCCGCTCGCCGGGCTGCAGGCGCATACCGAGCTCGCCCTTGCGCAGCCGCTGCCCGAGTCCTGCCGCGCGCAGATCGAGCAGGTGCACCAGGCGACGATCCGCACCGCGCGTCTCGCCAATCAGCTCCTCGCGCTGGCGCGCGCCGAGCCGGGCGCGCGCGGAACTTCCTCCGACGTGAACCTGCGCAGCGTGGTCGAGGCCGAGGCCGACGGCTGGGTGCACCAGGCGCTCGAGCGCGACGTCGACCTCGGCTTCGAGCTCGACATGGCGCCCGTGAAAGGCGACGCGCTGCTGCTGCGCGAGGCGCTCGCCAACCTGGTGCACAACGCGATCCAGTACTCGAATAACGGAGGGCGCGTCACCGTGCGCACCGGCCAGCGCGAGGGCCAGTCTTTCGCCGAGGTCGAAGACGACGGGCCCGGCATCGCGCCGCAGGAGCGCGAGCGCGTG
This sequence comes from Burkholderiales bacterium, assembly GCA_036006885.1. GTDB lineage: Bacteria > Pseudomonadota > Gammaproteobacteria > Burkholderiales > SG8-39 > SCGC-AG-212-J23. Next base: position 5,066 of record DASYPG010000635.1, read on the forward strand.
CTCGAGCGCTTTTACCGCGTGCCCGGCACGCGCGGCACTGGCAGCGGCCTCGGGCTCGCCATCGTGCGTGAGATCGCCGGCGGGCACGGCGCTCGCATGGAGCTCACCGATGGCGCAGGCGCCCGCGGCTGCAGAGTTGCGTTAACATTTCCGTATGGATAGCGTAGATATCGAAGTCCTGAGGACCGCCGAAGGCTGGCGCAAGAGCGGGCAGCGCGTCGCGCTCGGCACGATCGTCAGGACCTGGGGCTCCGCGCCGCGCCCCATCGGCGCCATGGTGGCGATCCGGGGCGACGGGCAGATCGTCGGTTCCGTGTCCGGCGGTTGTGTCGAAGACGATCTTGTTGAAAAAATAAGAATGAATGTTGTGGCGGCAAGCAAACCCGAGCTCATAACCTACGGCGTCACCAACGCCGAGGCCACGCGCTGGGGACTGCCCTGCGGCGGCACCCTCGAGCTCGTCATGGAGCCGCTTTCTGACGCGAGCGCTGTGGAGGAGCTGCTGAAGCGCATCGGGACGCAGCAGCTCGTCCGGCGGCGCCTCGACATGGAGAGCGGGCGCAGCACGCTCGAGCCCGGGCGCTGGCAGGACGTGCTCGAATTCGACGGCCGGGTGCTCACGACCGTGCATGGCCCGAGGTGGCGCCTGGTGCTGATCGGCGCCGGCCAGCTCACGCGCTATCTCGCCGAGATGGCGCACATGCTCGATTACCACGTGGTGGTGATCGACCCGCGCGACGAATATGCGGCGGGCTGGGACCTGCGCGGGGTGCCGCTCGACCGCGGCATGCCCGACGACGTGGTGCGCGAGCTGAACCTCGACGGCCACAGCGCGGTGGTCGCGCTGACTCACGATCCCAAGCTCGACGACCTGGCACTGATGGAGGCGCTGAAGTCTGCGGCGTTCTACGTCGGCGCCATCGGTTCCAAGAAGAACAACGACGCGCGCCGCGAGCGGCTCAAGGAGTTCGACGTCTCCGCGGACGAGATCGCCCGCCTGCGCGGCCCGGTCGGCCTGTACATCGGCTCCAAGACCCCGCCGGAGATCGCCCTGGCGATCCTCGCCGAGATGACCGCGGTGCGCCACGGCGTGAGCGAGCCCTCCTGGGCCGCCAAGCCCGCGCGCCGCTTCGATCCCTCGGCATGCGAAGTTAAGACGCCGACTTGAACATCGTCGGGCTCCTGCTCGCCGCGGGGTCCGCGACGCGCTTCGGCTCCGACAAGCTCGCCCATCGCCTGCCGCACGGCGTGCCGATCGC
>DASYPG010000636.1:0-2705 GCA_036006885.1 Burkholderiales bacterium
ACCATGATCGTCTCGGACGAGATCATCGCCGCGCGCGCCGGGTGGAGCCGCGTGCTCGCGCGCGGCGAGGTGCTGCGCCTCACCGACCTCGAAGGCCGGCAGGCGGTCGATTTCCTGTGCTACGCCGCCGCCGATTACGAAGACCGCTACGCCGCCGCCGACACGATGAAGATCAACGGCAACATCTTCATCCGCAAAGACAGCGTGCTGTATTCGGTGAACTGCAACCCGATGTTCACCGTGATCGAGGACACCTGCGGCTTCCACGATACGATCGGCGGCTGCTGCTCCTCGGCGCTCAACCGGCGCCGCTACGGCAAGCCCGACGACCCGAACTGCAGGCAGAACTTCCTGCGCGAGCTCGCGCGCTACGGCATGGGCCCGCGCGACATGGTCGCCAACCTGAACTTCTTCATGCACGTGCCGGTCGCCGCCGACGGCGCCATGGACATGGGGCCGAGCATTTCGAAGCCGGGCGACTACGTCGAGCTGCGCGCCGAGATGGACGTGCTGACGGTGATCTCGAACTGCCCGCAGATGAACAATCCGGTCAACGACTTCAACCCGACGCCGGTGCGGGCGCTCGTCTATCGGGGAGAAACGCCTCCAGCAGATCGTTGAGGAAACGCCGCCCGCGCTCGGTGGGCCGGATGCGCTTCCAGTCGCGCTCGACAAGGCCTTTCTTCTCGGCAGCTTCGAGCCGTGACTGAATCAAATGGATGGGTAACCCTGTGCGGTCGCTGAAGAGCGTGACGTCGAAACCGCCGACCAGGCGCAGCGCATTGAGCATGAACTCGAAGGGCAGGTCCGCGACCGGCACCACGCTCTCCTCGGTCCGCGCATCGGCCTTCATGTACTCGTTCGGCTGCCTGGCGCGCGCGTGCCGCGTCACGTGGTCCGGGAAGCTGAGCTTCCCGTGTGCGCCGGCGCCGATTCCGAGGTAATCGCCGAATTGCCAGTAGTTGAGGTTGTGACGACACCGCAGTCCCGGCTTGGCGAATGCCGAAGTCTCGTAATGCTGAAATCCATTCTGATTCAGGATTTCTTCGATCGTGGCCTGCATGTCGGCGGCGATGTCGTGCTCGGGAAGCGCGGGCGGCCTGCTCCAGAACACCGTGTTCGGCTCGATGGTGAGTTGGTACGCGGACACGTGCGGGAGGCCGAAGCGCAGCCCCTCGTCCAGGTCCGCCCGCGCCATCGCGGGGGTCTGCCCCGGCAGGGCGTACATGAGGTCGATGTTGACGTTGTCGAAGCTCGACAGCGCGGCGTCGATGGCGCGGCGCGCTTCGTCGGCGGAATGAATCCGGCCGAGCGCCGCGAGCATGCGCTCGTCGAAGCTCTGCACCCCGATCGAGATGCGGTTCACGCCGGCGGCGCGGAAGCCGCGGAATCGCGCCGCCTCGACCGTGCCGGGGTTCGCTTCCAGCGTGATCTCGGCCTGCGGCTCGAGCACGAGGCGCGCGCGCACCCCGGAGAGCAGCGCGTCGATCGACGCCGGGGAAAACAGGCTCGGCGTGCCGCCGCCGATGAAGACGCTGACGACCCGGCGGCCCCAGATGGATGGCAGTGCCGCTTCTACATCAAGCATCAATCTGTTGATGTATTGCGCCTCGGGTAAGACACCAGTGCGCTCGTGCGAATTGAAGTCGCAGTACGGGCACTTGCGCACGCACCAGGGGATGTGAACGTAGAGCGCGAGCGGCGGCAGCGCCTCGAAGCGCACCGCGCCGGGATGCTCAAGCTCGACCGGGATCACGCAGCAGCTCCAGCAAGCGGGCAAGCGCCTGCCCGCGATGGCTGATCCGGTTCTTCTCGGCGGGATCGAGCTCGGCGGCGGTCTTGCCGTAGTCCTTCGGCAAGAAAAGCGGGTCGTAGCCGAAGCCGTTCGTGCCGCGCGGCGCGCGCGCAATCTCGCCGTGCCAGAGCCCCTCGGCGACGAGCGGCAGCGGGTCCGGTGCAACCCTTGTCAGAACCATGACGCAGGCATAGTAGGCGCGGCGGTCCGATTTGAGTGACTGCAAAAGCTTTTCATTGTTCCGGGTGTCGCGTTCCTCCCGGCTGCCGTGGCGGCCGGCGTAGTAGGCCGAATGCACGCCCGGCTCGCCGCCAAGCGCGGGCACGCACAGCCCCGAGTCGTCGGCGAGCGCCGGCAGGCCGCAGCCGCGGCCGGCATGGCGCGCTTTCGCCAGGGCGTTCTCGAGGAAGGTGTCGTGCGGCTCGTCGGCTTCGGCGATGCCGAGCTCGGCTTGCGGCACCACCTCGATCGATAGCGGGTCGAGCAGCGCGGCGATCTCGCGGATCTTGCCGGGGTTGTTCGAGGCCAGGACCAACCGCTTCATGCCAGGCGATAGTCGGCGAGCCAGTAGTACTCGAGCATCTCGACGCTGAGCGAGGACGGGAGATGCGAGCGCAGCTCCGCTTCAGAAGGGAAGTTCTTCAGCACCCGCACCTGACTGCCGTCGCCGAGGCGCCGGAGCTGGTAGGTGTTGCCCTGCGCGTCGATTTCCGAGAGCGCCGTGCTCGAGCCTTCGACGAAGCGGTTGTCCATCAGGACCACGCGCGCTCCGGGCTCGAGGCGGGCGTGGAGCGACGCGAGGAATTCGCCGATGCGCTGGCGCGGCACGTGCGACCACCAGAACACCGCCAGCGCCGCGTCGAAGCGGCCCAGGGTTTCCGGAAGGGCATAGGCGTCGGCAAATGAGAAA
>DASYPG010000637.1:0-8730 GCA_036006885.1 Burkholderiales bacterium
CATCATCGGCCTGTGGGCCGACGGCTTCGAGCAGCTGCAGTTCGTCCCGCTCCTCATCATCACGCCGCTCGCCTTCCTCGGCGGCACGTTCTACTCGATCAGCGTCCTGCCGCCCGCGTGGCAGACGGTGACGCTCTTCAATCCGATCGTGTACCTCGTGAGCGGCTTCCGCTGGAGCTTCTACGAGATCGCCGACGTGCGCGTCGGCGTGAGCCTCGCGATGACGGGCGTGTTCCTCGCCGCGTGCCTCGCCGCCGTGTGGTGGATTTTCAGAACGGGCTATCGCCTGAAAGCCTAGCCGGCTCTCAGTGCATCGGCGAGGCGGGCCGCTGCGCCGAGATCGCGCGCGAGAGCGCGCCCACGATCTCCTCGGCGCCGCAGGGCTTGGCGAGGATCTCCATGTCGGGCCCCACGGCATGGCGCACTTCCCTGGAGTAGCCGGTGATGAGAACCACGGGCAGGCTGGGCCTGCGCTTGCGCAGCCGGGCCGCGAGCGCGACGCCGTCGCCGCCCGGCATGACGATGTCGGACAGCACCACGTCGAAGCCGCTGTCGGGCGCGAGCGCGAGGCGCTCGGCTTCGAGCGCCGAGCTGACCGGCGTTACCACGCAGCCCGATCTTTCGAGCGATGCCGCGATGCTCGAAGAAAGCTCCGGGCTGTCCTCGACCAGGAGCACGCGCGCCGAGAGCTTCGACACCGGGGCCGTCTCGCTCTGCGCGGGCTGCGCCGACTTGGCGGTAGCGGGGATGAGCATCGACACCGTCGTGCCCACGCGCAGCTTGCTTGCCACTTCGACGTCGCCGCCCGCCTGCGCGCAGAAGCCATAGACCTGGGCGAGGCCGAGCCCGGTGCCTACGCCCGGCGGCTTGGTCGTGAAGAAGGGCTCGAAGGCGCGGTTCAGGGTGTCGGCGCTCATGCCCTGGCCGGTATCCGAGACCGAGATCACGGCGTAGCCGAGCAGGCTGCCTTCGGAGCCTTCCCCGGGCCGGCCGGGCCGGGCCTGGATGCGGATGCGGCCCTTGTGCCCCATCGCATCGCGCGCGTTCGCCACGAGGTTGATGAGCGCCATCTCGAGCTCGGCGACGTCCACTTCGATCGGCGGGGTTTCGGCGTCGACCTGCAGGGTGATCTCGACCGCCTTTCCGGCGGTCGTGCGCAGCAGGTCCAGCATGCCGTCGAGCGCCGCGTGCGGGCGGATCACCTCGGGATGGTGCGCGCGCTTGCGCGAAAAGCCGAGCAGGCGGCGCGTCAGCTTGCCGCCGCCGTCCACCGCGCGCAGGATCGAGGAAAGCTCCGCGCGCGCCGCGGCCTGCGGCACCGCGCGCGCGAGGAGCTCCGCGTTGGCGCTCACCACCATCAGCAGGTTGTTGAAGTCGTGCGCCAGGCCGCCGGCGAGCTGGCCCAGGGCATCGAGCTTCTGCGCCTGGCGCAGGGCGTCTTCCGCGAGCTCGCGCTGCTGCGCTTCGTCCTGGAGCCGCCGCCGCGCCTCGATCTCGCGCCGGGTGCGGCGCAGCGCCAGCCAGGAGGCGCCGACCAGCGCCAGCGTGATGGGCAGCAGGATCGCACCGAGCACGAGCATCTGGTGCTTCCAGTCCGCGAGCGCGCTCGCCATGTCCTGGGTCACCGCGACGTACAGGGGCTCGTCGCCCACCTTGCGGAAAGCGGCGTAGCGCTGGCCGCTCGCGGCGAGCACGCCGCCTTCGAGCAGCGTGCCGCGCGCTTCGCCCGCCTTGATGCGCTTCACCAGCGGGCCGAGCGCGAGCCGCGTGTCCGAGAGCGGCATCGGCGGCCAGCTGCTCACGAGCACGCCTTGGCCGTTCAGAAGCGCCGCGGTCAGGTGGCTGTCGCCCTCGGTGAGCCGGCGATAGAACTCGTCGAAGTACGACCGGTTGAGCGTGAGCTCGACCGCGCCGCCCGGCGCGCCGGAAGCAAGGCTGCGGGGCTTCGCCAGCGTGAGCATCACCTCGTCGTTCGCGCGGTCGGCAAGGAGCTTCCAGTCGGGCCCGAGCGTGCGCGAAGCCGGCGGGAAGAACGTCGACATCAGCACCTCTCCCTGCGCGTTCTTCACCGTGAGCGAGCCGATGTGCGGCAGGCGCAGCAGGATCGTGGTCGCGACTTCGTATAGCTGGGCCTCCCGCTTGCGCAAGGCCTCGTCGTCGTCGTCCTTCAGGAGCTGCAGCATCTGCTGCATCACGACGTCGTTGCGCTCGCGGATGCGCGCGGCGTGATCCTCTGCGGCGTGCGCCAGCTCGTCGAGGCGGGCGCTCGTCGCATTGATGGCATCGAGGTAGCCAAGCCGCGCCGCGCCGGCGAAGAAAACCAGGGGCAGCAGCCCGGCGAGCACCACCGCGAGGCGCAGCCACGCGAGCGAGCGCTCGCCGGGGCCCGCTTCAGCGCGCGTCCTGCCGAGCCACTTCATGGCCAAAGCTCCACTCCCTGTCTTCGTTTGTAAAAAGTCTAGCGCGCCTGTCGGGGTTTCAGGGCGTTAATGCGTCCGTTTGTCCCCTTCACGCAACGTCGCCGTTTTGCGACAAGACGTAGCGGAACGAACCACCAGGGGGTGCTACTGCGGCTGGATCCCGATCTGCTCGGCGAGCTTGCGCGTATCCGCGACGTACTTGCGGGCGAACGCGCCGAACTCCTCCGGGCCCATGAACGCGGGCTCGGCGCCGAGCGTCGCGAGGCGCTCGCGCACCTCCGGCAGCGACAGGATGCGCGCGATCTCGCTCGCGACGCGGCTGCGGATCGCGAGCGGCGTGCCGGCCGGGGCGAACACGCCGAACCAGTCGTCGCCCTCGTAGCCGGGAAGGCCCGCCTCGGCGAGCGTCGGCACGCCCGCCATGAAGCGGTGGCCCGCGGGCGAGGTCGTGGCGAGGATCTGCAGCTTGCCCGACTTGGCGAGCGGAATGGCGTTCGGTCCGGGGGCGAACGCGTAGAGCACCCGCCCGGCCATCGCGTCGTTCACCGCCTCGGGGGTGCCGCGCTGCGCGACGTGCTCGGCCTTGATGCCGGCGAGCTGCGCCACCGCGGCCGCGTGCAGATGCGCCGTGCTTCCCACGCCTGCCGACGCATAGTGGACGCCGAGGGGCTGCGCTCTTGCGTACGCCACGAGGTCCTTCAGCGACTTGAAGCCGCGCTCGGGGGACACGACCATGAAGCTCGGCGAGCGCGCCATCTGCGCCACGCCGGTGAAATCCCGGGCCACGTCGTAGGGCACGGTCCGATCGATGGCGGTGCGCACGCCGAAGGCGCTCGCCACTGCGAGGAAGGTGCGCCCGTCGGGCGCTTGCGTGGTGACGTAGTGCGAGCCGATCACGCCCGCCGCGCCCACGCGGTTCTCCACCAGCGCGGTGATCTTCCACGCTTCCCCGAGGTGATGCGCGACGAGGCGCATGATGACGTCGGTGCCGCCGCCCGGGCTGAAAGGCACCACGAAGCGGATCTGGGAAGGCGGATAGTCGGGCTGCGAATGCGCCGGCAGCGAAACGGCTGCCGCCAGGAGTAAGGGAAGAACACTTCGCTTCATAGGATCACCTAGGGAACGTAGACCCAGAGATCGAGCATCACCGTGGCGCCCGGCACCGCGAGCGCCGGCACCTCGATCGCCGAAAACGGGAGGTAGAGTCCAGGGAGCCGCTTGTGCCAGGCGGCCCAGGCATCGTGGAAATGCGCGAGGTCGGTGTGGAACTGCTGCACGCGCACTACGTTCGCGAGCGTGGTGCCCGCCTTGCGGCACAGGCGCTCGGCCGCGGCGAGCATGTGGTCCACCTGACTGCGCGCATCGGCGCCTGCCGCCAGCGCACCGGCGGCGTCCACGGCCATCAGGTTGGAGAGGAACAGGAGCTCGCCCGCGCGCACCGCCTGCACCTGGCCGGCGAAGGGCATCGGCACTTCGGCGTCGACGAGTTCCTTCCGCGTGGCGCCGCCGCGGCGCACGCTGATGGTATTGATCTCGATTCGGCTCGCCTCGCAGATGAACCCGGGCGTCGCAGTCGTGATGATGCTGGTGGCGGGTGGGCTGTTGCCGAAATGCGCGGCCCAAACCTCGTTGAAAGCCGGAATGTCGTCGATGTCGCGCAGGTAGACCTGCGCCTTGACCACGTCGGCGAGCGTGTTGCCGACGCTCTCGAGCGCGGGCTTGAGCTTGCGCCGGATCACGAACTCGGTCTCGAGCTTGATCGGGGTGCCTTTCCACAGGTGCCCGGAGGGCATGGAGGCCTCCGGGTCGAGCGGGCCGTTGCCGGTATCGAGCGCTTCCGCCGTCTGCCCGGCGACGAAGACGAAGTCGCCGCAGGTGACGAGCGGGCTGTAGCCCGAGCTTGCGTGCACCGGCAGGCCGGCGGGGCGGTGCTGCAGCGGCTCGAAGCCTTCTTCCGCCGCGGCCGCGATCAGCTGCACCTCGATGTCCTGGCCCGCGAGCAGGAAGCGCTGGTGGAGATTGGACGTGCTGGGCGGGATGTTTCCGGCGAAAAACTCGCGCCGCACTTCGTGGTACGGGTCGACGGCGCGCACACCGGCGTAGTACTGGTCGATGCGCAGCGCGTGGCTGCGCTCCGCACCGCCCGCCGCGAGCACCCTGTCGAGGTTGGCGAAGATGCGCCGCGCTTCCTTCTTGTGCTTGGGCGCGCCCTGCCGCGGCGCGGCCTGATCGACGACCTCGGGCGCCATGCGCCCGGTGAACTCGGCCGTACCCTTATGGCCGGTGGCGAAGACCCAGCGCCCGGCGCGCACGCCGGGGGCGTAGCGGACCTCCCCGGGCAGCGTGACAGGGAGCAGAGACTCCACTTGCGGTTTCTCGCGCATGTGCCCGCAAGTATGGGGGAATCGAGCTTCCGGACCGGCGGTCCTATGTCACGGATCCGACCCGCTGGAAGCGATTCTTTCGATCTAGTGAGAGGAGAGCTTTTCCGCCGACTCGCGGGCCGCGCGGGCGCCGTCGGCGTCCCCGCGCGCTTCAAGCGTCTGGGCGATGAGGCGCCAGTTCTCCGCGCGCAGCGTGTTGTCGCTCCCGGCAAAGGAATTCGAGCGTCTGGCCATGTTCTCGGCCTGCACGAACTGCTCTTGCTGCAGCCGCACCCGGGCGAGCTCCTGCCACAGCCGGGGGTTGCGTGGCTCAATGCGCAACGCGCGCTCGATCGACGCGGCTGCGGTCGTGAGCTTGCCGGCGGCAGCGTCGGCGCGCGCGGATTCCATCAGCCCGGCCACAGCGACGTTTTCGGTACGCGCGACCGGCGGCGGCGCCGGCTCGGCCGTCGGCGGAGCTGGGCCGCCCGGCGGCGCTTCGGGCGTTGCACACGCTGCAAGGACAAGCAGAAGAGCGGCGAAGAACCTCATCGCTTGAAGAGGCGCTCGAACCAGCTCTTCGCTTTTTCGATGGTCTGACCGACCGCTTCGACCGCCCCGTCGACCGGGCTCGCGCAGGGCGCCATGTCGCGCGGCGCCGAGCCCTGCACGAAGGGCAGCTCGAGGGCGCCCGGGCAGCTCACTCCCCGCAATCCGCTCTGCGGATCGATCCACACGGTCTCGATGCGCTCCGGCTTCTCGAGCGCGAGCGGCTCGGGCGCGAGCGCCGCCATCATGTCGCCCCACACCGGGAGCGCGGCGGTGGAGCCCGAAAGCCGCGCGGCGCGGTTGTCGTCATAGCCCACCCATACCACGCCGAGGCGGTCGCCGGTGAAGCCGGCGAACCAGGCGTCGCGCTGCTCGTCGGTGGTGCCGGTCTTGCCGGCGACGCCGATCTCCGGCGGCAGGAAAGCCTTCAGTCCTTGCGCGGTGCCTTCGCGCACCACGCCCTGGAGCGCGGCGGCGAGCAGGTACATCGGTTCCTGCGGGAAGGCCTGCTCCACGGCGAGCGCGTAGCGCTGCAGCGGCTTGCCCTCCTGCGTCGTGACTTCCCGGATCGCGCGCAGCGGCGAGCGGAAGCCGCCGCTCGCGATGGTCTGGTACATCTGCGCCACCTCGAGGGGCGAGAGCTCCACCGCGCCGAGCAGCGCCGAGGCGAAGGGCCTGAGCTCGCGCTCGACGCCGAGCTTCTTCACGTTGCCGAGCACCCGCTCCACGCCGAGCTCGGTCCCCAGCCGCGCCGCCGCGGCATTGTAGGAATGGGCGAGCGCCGTGCGCAGCGGCACCATGCCGTGAAATTTCTTGTCGTAGTTCTCCGGCTCCCAGTCCGGCGCACCGCGGCTCTTCCAGACGAAGGGGCCGTCGTCCACCGGAGTGACCAGGGTGTAGTGCGCGGGATCGGTCAGCGCAGTCAGGTAGATCGCGGGCTTGAGCAGCGAGCCCACCGGTCGCGCCGCGTCAACCGCGCGGTTGTAGCCGCGATAGCGCGGGTCGCGCCCGCCGACCAGGGCCTGGATCTCACCGCTCTGCGGATCGGTGACCACTATCGCACCCTCGAGGCCGGGCGCGCCGAAGCGCTTGTCCTTGTCGAACTGCGCGAGGCGTTTCGTGAGGGCGCGCTCGGCCGCGCCCTGCGCTCGCGGGTCGAGGGTCGTGAACACGCGCAGGCCCTCGGAGCGCAGGTCGGCCTCGTCGTAATCGTGGCGCAGCTGCCGGTGCACCAGGCTGAGGAACGCGGGGTAGGGCGAGGTGCCGAAGCCGGGCTTGCGCGACACCCCAAGGTCGGCGGCCCGCGCCGCGGCGTACTCCTCCATGGTGAGCGCGTTCTGCTCGCGCGTCTCGCGCAGCACGAGGTTGCGGCGCTCGAGCGCGCGCGCCGCGTGCCGGTGAGGGTCGTACACCGCGGGACCCTTCACCAGGGCAACGAGCAGCGCCGACTCGGCGACCGTGAGGTGCTGCACTTCCTTGCCGAAGTAGTACTGCGCCGCGAGCCCGACGCCGTGGATCGCGCGGTCGCGGTCCTGGCCGAGGTAGATCTCGTTCAGGTAGGTCTCGAGGATCTCCTCCTTGCCGTAGTGGATCTCGAGCAGCACCGCCATGACGAGCTCGGTGAGCTTGCGCCGCAGCGTGCGCTCGGGCGTGAGGAAGAAGTTCTTCACGAGCTGCTGCGTGATCGTGCTGCCGCCCTGCATCCGGCTCGAGCCGACGCTGAGCGCCGCGCGCGCCATGCTACGCAGGGAGAATCCGGCGTGGGTAAAGTAGGTGCGGTCCTCGGTCGCGATCAGCGCCTTCACCAGATGCGGCGGCACCTCGGCAAGGCGCACCAGCACCCGGTCCTCGTTGCCCGCCGGATAGATGCCGCCGATCGGCAGCGGCTCGACCCGCGCGAGCGCCACCTCCCGGCCCTCGGTGTCGGTGAGCGCGCCCACGCTGCCGCCGTCGAAGGCGAGGCGCACCTGGCGCGCGGGCTGCGCCCCGTCCCAGAACATGAAAGCGCGCAGGCCGACGTCGAGCCGCTCGCCGCTGCGCACGTACCAACCGCCTTCGGCTTCGCGCGTCGGGTCGGCTTTCTCGATCAGCGCCTTGTAGCCGAGCTCGCGCAGCTCATCCTCGAGGTCGGGCAGCGCGAGGCGCAGCCCCGCGTGCAGCTCGAGCGGCCGCGCGTAAATGCGCGCCGGCAGCGCGAAGCGCCTGCCCTCGAACTCGGTGCGCACCCGGTGGTCGAGGTAGAGAGTGAAGGCCCCCGCGCCGACCAGCAGCACGAGGAACGTGATGCCGGCGGCCCGCAGGATCTTTTTGCGCTGCCACATGCGATCGGATTCTACCTGCCGGAATGTGGCTTTCCTGTGGCGCGGCTACTTGTAGAAGATATGCCGTCCGATTTTCGCAACACGCTGTTTCTGCTGGGCCCAGTCGGGCTTGATGTAGTTCGCATGAAAGAAGGTCGCGCCCTTGAGCTGAGGGGTGTAGCGCTGGTAGTACACCGCCTCGGCGACGGCGAGCGCCCGGAGCCATTCTTCGCCGGAGGGATCGGGCAGCGCGTCGAACTCGGTCCATGAAAACGCGCCCACGTAGCGGCCGCGCACCGAATCCCAGTTCTTCTGGTACACCACTTCGCACACGGTGTTCGGAAAGCGGCGCGAGGCCCTGCGGTTCATGGTGACCTCGGCCACCGCGTACTGGCCCACGATCGGCTCGCCGCGCGCCTCGAAATAAACGTTGCGCGCGAGGCAGGTGAGGCTCTCATGGTGGAACTCGCGCACGCGCTTGCGCCGCTCGTCCTGATAGGAGATTGCCGAATGCAGGCCGTACCCGAGCGCGCCGACGATGAACGTGGCGATGGCGACGAACAGCCACGGCGTCTTGTCGCCGCCATACCAGAACAGGGCGAAGCGCCTGCGCCAGTGCGCAAGCTCCCAGCCGACGGTGAGCCACAGGTTCGTGGACCAGTAGCGCCAGTACATGGGCGCGACTTTGCCGCGTCATATTGCGCACTCAAAGGCAAAAGTGCAGGGACCGCGTCGGCCGCGAGCACTCTGCACGCGCGTCGCGAGCATTGATACTTTTTTGCTGTTTTTTCGCTTGAGGGATTACCGGCGGATTACAGGCGCGTCAGTGCGCCCCATCGGGGTGCAGCAGCACGATGTTTATGCACGCCTGGTAGACGAAATCCGGCGCCTCCTCGGCGCCCTCCAGCCAGCGGCTTACCGACGCGGCGGGAACGCGCAGAAGCTTTGCCAGTTGCTCGACGCCGCCGGCAGTCTGGCAGGCCTCGTGGAGGATCAGCGTACGGACGTCGGCCCGGAAACCGGGCGGTCGGGGGCAATCGTTCGGCGCGACCTCGTGCGAAGACATGGCAGCACAAGCGCCAGCAATCCGCGTGCCGG
>DASYPG010000638.1:0-7275 GCA_036006885.1 Burkholderiales bacterium
CACTTTCAAGGGCAACGACATCGAGCGCTTCTACCGCTATGGCCTGCTCGCCAATCCGGAGCTGCGGATCTACAAGCCGTGGCTCGACCAGCGCTTCATCGACGAGCTCGGCGGCCGCAAGGAGATGTCCGCCTACATGGCGAAAGCGGGTCTCGACTACCGCATGAGCGCCGAGCAGGCCTATTCGACCGACTCCAACATCCTGGGCGCCACGCACGAGGCGAAGGACCTCGAGTTCCTCGACAAGGGCATGGCCCTGGTGAAGCCGATCATGGGGGTGGCCTTCTGGCGCGAGGACGTGAAGGTGAAGCCCGAGCGCGTGAGTGTTGAGTTCGCCGAGGGGCAGCCGGTGACGCTGAACGGCCAGCGCTTCTCGGATCCCGTGAAGTTGATGGAAGAAGCCAACGCGATCGGCGGTCGGCACGGGCTCGGCATGTGCGACCAGATCGAGAACCGCATCATCGAGGCGAAGAGCCGCGGCATCTACGAGGCGCCCGGCATGGCGCTGCTGTGCCTCGCCTACGAGCGCCTCATCACCGGCATCCACAACGAGGACACCATCGAGCAGTACCGGGGGAACGGGCGGCGGCTCGGCCGGCTCCTCTACCAGGGGCGCTGGTTCGATCCGCAGACCATGATGCTGCGCGACACCGCGCAGCGCTGGGTGGCGAAGGCGGTGACCGGCGAAGTGACGCTCGAGTTGCGGCGCGGCAACGACTACTCGATCCTCGACACGAAGAGCCCCAACCTCACCTACAAGCCCGAACGCCTGACCATGGAGAAGGGCGAGGTCTACTTCACGCCGGGCGACCGCATCGGCCAGCTCACGATGCGCAACCTCGACATCATGGACACCCGCGACAAGCTGCGCGTCTACGGGGAAGCGGGCCTGCTCGGGGATTCGACCGCGGGCGAAGTGCCGCTGTTGAAAAAGCCCTAGCTTTTCTTTCCAAGGACCAGGAACTCGAGCAGCGCCTTCTGCGCATGCAGGCGGTTCTCGGCCTCGTCCCAGACCACGCTCTGCGGGCCGTCGATCACCTCGGCGGCGACTTCCTCGCCGCGGTGCGCCGGCAGGCAGTGCATGAAGAGCGCGTCGCGCTTGGCGGCCTTCATCATCTCGGCGTCGACCTGCCAGTCCTGGAAGTCGCGCTTGCGGGCCTCGTTCTCCGACTCGAAGCCCATCGAAGTCCAGACGTCGGTGGTGACGAGGTCGGCGCCGCGTGCGGCGGTCATGGGGTCGGCGAAGACCTCGCAGTTTTGATTGGTTCTTTCCTTTTCCACCTCATACCCGGGAGGCGTCGAGACGTGAAGCTTGAAGTCGAACACCGCCGCCGCCTGCAGCCAGGTGTTGCACACGTTGTTCGAGTCGCCGATCCAGGCGACGGTGCGGCCCTGGATCGGGCCGCGCTGCTCGATGAAAGTATAGACGTCGGCGAGGATCTGGCAGGGATGGTACTCGTTGGTGAGGCCGTTGATTACCGGCACGCGGGAGTTACCTGCAAACCTGGAGAGGATGTCCTGCTCGAACGTTCTGACCATGATGACGTCGCACATCCGCGAGATGACCTGCGCCGCGTCCTCGACGGACTCGCCGCGGCCGAGCTGCGAGTCGCGCGTGAAGAGGTAGATGGCGGCGCCGCCGAGCTGGTGCATGCCGGCCTCGAACGACATGCGCGTGCGCGTCGAGGGCTTCTCGAAGATCATCGCGAGCGTGCGGTCCTCGAGCGGCCAGTAGCGCTCGTAGCGCTTGAAGCGCTCCTTGATCCAGCGGGTGCGCGTGAACAGATGCTCGTGCTCATCGCGCGAGAAGTCGCTGAACTGCAGGAAATGCCGCACCCGCATCGCGTCAGGCCGCGGCGCGCTTTTCAAGGAAGGCGCTGGCAACCTCGACGAAGCGGCTCACCACCTCCCGGCCCTCGGCCTCGCTCATGACCAGCGGAGGCATGATGCGCACGACCTTGTCCACGGTCACGTTGATCACCAGGCCGGCCTCCAGCGCAGCCTTGACCAGCTCGCCGCAGGGCTCGTCGAACTCCACTCCGATCATCATGCCCATGCCGCGGATCTCGCCGACGCCCTTGCCGGCGCCGAACGCGGCGCGCAGGCCCTGGTCAATCACCTTTCCGACCTTCGCGGCATTCGCGAGCAGGCCTTCTTCCTTCATGGTATCCAGGGTGGCGACCACGGCGGTCATGGCAAGCGGGTTGCCGCCGAAGGTCGAGCCGTGGTTGCCCGGCTTGAACACGCCCTTCGCGCGCCCGCCCACCACGCAGGCGCCCACCGGCACGCCCGACCCGAGACCCTTCGCGAGCGGCACCACGTCGGGCAGGAACCCGGCGTGCTGGTAGACGAACCATTTTCCGGTCCGCCCGAGCCCGCACTGCACCTCGTCGGACATGAAAAGCCACTGCTTGCGGTCGCAGATCTCCTTCAGGCCGCGCAGGTACTCCAGGCGCGAGACGTTGATGCCGCCCTCGCCCTGGATGGGCTCGACGAAGACCGCCACCACGTTCTTGTTGTGCTCGGCGACCTGGCGCACCGCATCGAGGTCGTTCAGCGGCACGCGCACGAAGCCCGCAACCAGCGGCTCGAACCCGGCCTGCACCTTGCGGCTGCCGGTGGCGGAAAGGGTCGCAAGCGAGCGGCCGTGGAACGCCTTTTCCATCACGATGATCGCCGGCTCGGCGATGCCGAGCTCGTGTCCGTACTTGCGCGCGACCTTGATCGCCGCCTCGTTCGCCTCCAGGCCTGAGTTGCAGAAGAACACCTCGTCCAGGCCGGTAATCTCGGCGATGCGGTCGGCCGCCGCTTCCTGGATCGGGATGCGCCACAGGTTGGAGGTGTGAAGCACGCCGCTGGCGAGCCTTTCCGAAAGAGCCTTGGTCAATTTCGGATGCGCGTACCCGAGCGTATTCACAGCGATGCCGGCGAGGGCATCGAGGTATTTCTTGCCGCTCTCGTCCCAGAGCCACACGCCTTCGCCGCGCACGAAGGCCACCGGCTGGCGGGCGTAGGTATTCATCACGTGGGACATGGTCGCTTCTCCCAAATGCAAAACGGCGGCCCAGGCCGCCGTTTCGTCAATCCTATCAGCCGATAGGCATCTTGGGTAGCACAAGGCGCGGGCTCATCGCGCACGCGCCCGCTACCGCAGGGCGTTCGTCAGATCGCCGGTATTTGCCCGCACCCCGGGCAGCGGCTCGAGGCCGAAGCGCCGCGTGATCAGCTTCAGGATCGACGTGGTGTCGTAGGACGTGTGGTCGACGAAGCCACGCTTTGCTTGCGGCGAGACGACGATGGTCGGGATCCGGCTTCCCGGCCCCCAGCGATCGCCCCAACCTGGGCCCGAGGGCGGCGGCACGTGGTCCCAGTAGCCGCCGTTCTCGTCGTAGGTCACGACGATCAGCATATTGGGCCACTGTGGGCTCTTCTCCAGCCGCTCGAGCAGCTCCGAGATGTGGAGATCGCCACTCTGGATATCGGTGTAGCTCGGGTGCTGCGTCAGCCTGCCGGCTGGCTTGTAGAACGCCACCTGCGGCAGCTGCCCGCGGTCGATGGCGGCGAAGAAGTCCTCGCCGTCCTTCAGGTACCGGTCACGGTCCGCGGCCCCCGGCGCGAAGCGGGCGTAGTAGTTGAACGGCTGGTGGTGCGGCTGGAAATTCGGGCTGCCGGCGTCGCGGTTATAGATGATGGCGCGCTTCTCCCTCGGATCGCGCTTGCCGTCGGCGAGCGCCTGGTTCCAGCCGCCCGCGTACCAGGCCCATGAAACGCCTTTCGCGGACAGCGTGTCGCCAATCGTCTTCGCCGTCTGCGGCGGCACGGGATTGCGCGCCGGATCGGCAAGCTCGCGATTTCCGTCGGCCGCCGGCGGTGTGCCGCTCGGCTGGTAGGGCGGCTGCGAGGTATTCACGGTGTAGCCGTCCGGCGTGACCGCGCCGTCGAAGAGGTGCGGCGGACCGTCCATGACGGAGGCGGGGGAGTCGGCTCGCCTCTTGAGCATTCCGCGCTCGTCGAGCTGCGGGCGCAGCGCCGCGGGCGCGCTCGGGAACACCGGGGTGCAGGCGCAGACGAGCCAGTGGTGGTTCAGGTAAGAGCCGCCGAAAGCGCCCATGAAGAAGTTGTCGGCGAGCACGTAGCGCTTTGCCCACTGCCACATTCTCATCGACGAGCCGTCGTAGTAGCCCATCGCCCAGGCCCCGACCGTCGTCATGGCGACGAACTTGTTGTTCCTGCCGCCGTTGATCTGCTCGATGTTCTGCCAGTAATTGTGGATCGGACTCGGCACGACCTGGTCCATGCGCGCGCCGATGGGCGGCGCGTCGATGCGGAAGGGGCCGTTCGTCAATCCGCGGGTGGGATAGCGCGGGTCGAGCTTGCCGGCGTTGTACGTCGCCGGAAGGTGTGGCAGCGGCTTATCGTCGTGGTTGAGCTGGGTCTTCTGCTCCGCGGTGGCATTCGCGATGCCGTTGGCGCCGGGAAACAGTCCGTACATGTTGTCGAAGCTGTGGTTCTCGGCGTAGATGACGACGATGTTCTGGATCCGGTCGAGCGGGGCCGGTCCGCCGCCTCCGGCCGCGCAGCCGCCGAGCAGCACCACGAGGGCCAACCACACGATTCTTGTCATCGGATTCCTCCTCAGACCACTTGCAGACCCTTCTCTTCTTCCGGCTTGAGCACGCGCACGCAGGGCACATAGCCTTCGTGCACGATGCCGTGCATCTCCATGCGCCGGGTCGAGCGCAGGAGGTCGGCGAGATACTCGACCACGCTAGCGGTGATGAGCTGGCCGGGCACCAGCACCGGAATGCCGGGGGGGTAGGGCACGATCTGGTCGGCGCAGATCGCGCCGACCAGCTTGCGATTCACCCGCTCGCGCTCGTCGAACACGGGCAGCAGCTCCCCGCCGCAGTAATACGCGTCTCTTGGGAGAAACTTCAATTTGGTAAATGCGGGAATCTCGGGGCTCTGCACCAGGCGCCGGGAGTGGCGTCCCTCGCGGGCGATGCGCATCAGCGCGTCGTACAGGCGCGAGAGCTTGGAGCGGGTGGTGCCGATGGTGAAGAGCAGCGACAGCGTGTTGAAGGTCGACTTCTCGACCTGGAGGTTGTAGCGCTCGAACAGCTCCTTCTGCAGGTCTTCGGCGGTATAGCCGCAGCCCGAGATGTCGATCGTCACCTTGGTGGGGTCGAGGCGGATGGCGTCGCCTCTCACCTCCTCGGGCAGCAGGTCCTCGAGCTCGAGCACCCGGAACACCTTGGTGGAGTTGATCAGCCCGCGCGCCTCCTTGGCGAGCTCGAGCGTACGCCCGAGCAGCTTGTAGCCCTCCATGACTGCCTGCTTGCGCGCCACGTCCAGGCTCGCGATCAACCCGTACTGCGGGCTGGTGGAGGTGTGCATGTTGAAGTTCTCGCGGAACAGGTGCTCGCGGAACCCCGGGTCGTTGATGTGGATCATCGAGGCCTGCGAGAACGCGGAGAGCACCTTGTGCGTCGACTGGGTGGCATAGTCGGCGCCGGCCTCGAGCGCCGTGGGCCGGAACTCGGGATGGAAGCGCGCGAAGCCGTACCAGGCCTCGTCGATGATCACCTTGATGCCCTTCGCATGCGCCGCCTCGACGATCGGCACGAGGTCGTAGCGCAGCCCGTCGTAGGTGCACGAGGTGAGGATCAGGGCCTGCGCATCCGGATTTTTCTTGATTGAATCAAGAATAAGCTTTTTCGGCACGGGGCCGTAGAGCCCGTACTTGCGGTTCAGCGCGGAGTCGAGGTAGATCGGGTGCGCGCCCGAGAGGACCACGCCGTGGTGCACGCTCTTGTGGCAGTTGCGGTCGAGGAGCAGTTTCTCGCCCGGGGCAAGCAGGGTCTGGAAGATCACCTTGTTCGCGGTGGAGGTGCCGTTGGTCGCGAAATAGGTGCGCCGCGCGCCGAACGCCTTCGCCGCCATCGCCTGCGCTTCGCCGATCACGCCCTTCGGCTCCATCAGCGAGTCGAGCATCGGCACCGACACGGACAGGTCGGCGTCGAACACGTGCTCGCCCATGAACTCGTAGAAGTCGTTCACCCAGGCGCTGCCGCGCAACGACTCGCCCGAGGAGTGCCCCGGGGTGTGCCATTGGTCCTTCGCCATCCACACGTAGTTCTTGAGCGCGTCGTAGAACGGCGTGCGCGCGCGCTCCTGGATCTGCGCATTGAGGATGCGGTAGATGCCGCGGTAGTCGCGCTCCTCGCGGTAGAAATAGCCGTCGACCGACTCGGCGAACAGGGCGTCGACCACGTCGTCTTCCTTCTCCTGCGCGATCAGGATGTAGACGTCGAGCTCGGGGCGAAAGCGCGTGATGCGCTGGACGAGCTCCAGCGCCGACATCTGAAGCTGTTTCTTGTCCTTGTGATTGTTTCTGGCAAGCGAATAGAGCGTGTCGTCGACCAGCACCGCCTGCAGGTCGCCGTCGGACTCGATCACCGACAGCGCTTCCTTGGCCGTGGCTACGCCGATGAAGCCGATGCCGAGGGGATTGTCGAGCGCGCGCGCGGCGGCGTTGAGGCCCTTGACGAACTCGCGCAGCACCAGGTGCTCATCGTTGATGACGAGGATGCGGCACGAGAGCTTGGGCATCGGGGCGCCTCAGTATAATGGCGCATGCGCGAGCCCCGCCGCATGCCCGAGCGCGCCAGGCTCGCCCGGCTTCAGAGTGCTACTTCAGAGTCCTGAGCGCGTGCGCCAGCCGGCTCTTGTGGCGGTCGCCGGCGTTCCGGTGCATCACGCCCTTGGCGACCACGCGGTCGATGATGCGCTGCGATTGGCGCAGCACGCCCTCCGCCGCGGCGCGATCGCCCCCCGCCACGGCCTTCTTCACGTTCTTGATCGCCGTGCGCACCGCGGTGCGCAGGCTCATGTTGTGCTCGCGGCGCACTTGCGCCTGGCTTGCGCGCTTGCGCGCGGACTTGGTATTGGCCATGGACTCGATACCCTTAGAAGGGGCGCGATCTTATCATGAACCTCCTGCGCGCCCTGGTGACGGTAAGCGGCCTCACGTTCGTGAGCCGCATCCTCGGCTTCGCGCGTGATTTCATCATCGCCCGGGCGTTCGGCGCCGGTCTCGCCACCGACGCGTTTTTCGTCGCATTTCGCCTGCCGAACCTGCTGCGGCGCCTGTTCGCCGAGGGCGCTTTCTCGCAGGCGTTCGTGCCGGTGCTCGCGGGGCAGAAGAACAAGACCTCGCCGGAGGAGGTCCGTTCCCTGATCGACCGGACCGCGACCCTGCTCTTCCTGGCGCTG